>JAFYRC010000065.1 GCA_017547065.1 Tidjanibacter sp. | reverse complement strand
GAGATGAGCTTATTGATTAGGTCGTTGACGTCGGAAATGGGAAGAATGTCCTCCTTTTCGCAGATATCATTGAGCACCTCACGAAGGTTAGCCAATAGCGCAAAATCGCGATAGTAGCGCGAAAGAGCTTGCGATGTATTTTCTGCCATGATGGCCTCCGGGTAGGCCTCTACGATTAGTTGAAGAGCCCTGGTTAGTTCGGGTATGAGTGAGTCAATAAGTGCGGCTTTGGGTGAGGTTTTTGTGCGCCACTCGCCATTGTTGAGCGCATTTAGGGCTGCGGGGCTTGGCTTGGTAAGTTGGCCCGAAGCTACCTTTTGAACATAGGAAGCAACGCCTCTGCTGCCACCCTTAAAATCGCTGTCCAACAGTCCATTAGCATTCATGATATCAATGAACGATTTAGTACTGTCAGCATATTGTTTTGCGCTCTTGTCTGCTCGTGCGTTGGATTGCTTGATTATCTTGCGCAGGAGGAGTTTGTCGGACGGTTTGATTTCTGCCTCGCGGTATTCCTCTTTGAAGAGCTCTTTGCCCAACGAAATGAGTCCTTTGCGGATGTCCCACTCGTGGCCGTCATCAATCTTTTCGCCAATGAAGTCGAGCACCCAGCTACGAAGGTCTTTGTGCTCCTCGTCGGAGAGTTGGTCCAACATGTTGTCGGCCGCCCTTGCCAGCAGAGAGTCGGTTTGGAGTTCGAGGTTGAAGTTTAAATCCACATCCAACTCCTTGATGAACGACCTCATGATGCGCTGGAAGAATTTGTCGATGGTCATCACCGCAAAGTTGTTGTAGTCGTGCAGAATGAGGCTGCGAGCCTCGGCTGCGCGAGAGCGTATGGTGGCGCTGTCAAAGGAGGTGTCTTCCAGCAGCTTCTCCTCAAACTTTTCGTTGCAACCCAATGCCAGGGTGTGGAGGTGTTTGAGGATGCGCTCTTTGAGCTCGTCGGTAGCTTTGTTGGTGAAGGTTACAGCCAGGATGTGGCGGTAGAGAGTTGGGTTTTGGATGAGCGTACGGACATAACGATAGGACATACTGTATGTCTTACCGCTTCCCGCCGATGCGCTAACTATGTCAATAGCTCCCATTGAACTGAAAAAAGGTTGATAATATTTTGTGTAAAGATAGGGCTTTTGAGGATAAATCGAAAAAAAAGTTGTACATTTGAGCATGAAAAATTTTCTTTACAGCGTAGCCGAAGACTTGTGGGAACGATATGGGGAAGAAATATCCAACCTAACCATTCTGTTGCCCAACAATCGTTCGCGCGTTTTTCTGGTTGATGCGCTTTGCTCCATTGCGGGTAAGCCGGTGTGGGCCCCTGCCTATATATCCATCGACCAGCTTATGGGTGAGGCTTCCTCTTTGGGCCGTATTGACCACATCTTTGCCATAACGGAGCTGTTTAAGATCTATTCAAAATACCATAAGAACGAGAAGTTTGACACCTTCTATCATTGGGGCGAGGTGCTCCTCAATGATTTTGATGCGGTGGATAAGTACCTCATCGACGCAGAGGCACTTTTCGCCAACATTGCCGATCTGAAAGAACTCTCTCGTGATGCATCTTATCTGACCGACGAACAGGTGGAGGCAATAAAACGCTTTTGTGCCACTTTCTCGCCCGAAAGGAAACTCTCCGAGCACCAGCAAAAATTCCTTACCATTTGGGATACGCTGTGGAACATATACACGGAGTTTACCTCACAGCTGTCGGATAGGGGAGTGGGTTACTCGGGTATGGTCTATCGCCGTGCGGCCGAGCGTATTCGTGCCGGTGAGGATGTGATTCCTCAAGGACGTTATGCTGTGGTGGGCTTTAATGCCCTCTCGGTGTCGGAGAAGGTGTTGTTTGATGCGCTCAAAACGCGCTTTGATGCTGATTTCTATTGGGACTACGATTCCTACTATGTTGACAACGTGGGCCAAGAGGCCGGTCTTTTCATAAGGGAAAACCTGCGTCGCTACCCTGCGCCGGCAACCTTCCAACTTGTCGACCACTTTCCCATGCCCAAGCAGATGAAGGTGGTGGCCACGGCTTCCGACTCGTTGCAGTGTAAATATGCTACTGAGTTTGTGGAAAGTGTGGCTCTGACCGACGGCAAGGTGGATAAACGCACCGCCATTGTACTCACCGACGAGGGACTCCTCTCGCCATTGCTCTACTCGTTGCCGAATAAGATTGGTGACAATAAGGGGGTGAAGTATAATGTGACGATGGGTTATCCGCTGAAAACGACCCTTACATACAGCTTCGTGGAGCGACTCTTGCAACTCCAGCACAGAGTTCGAACTCAAAAGGACGGCACCATAGCCTTCTATCACTCCGACGTGGAGGGCCTTCTTTCGCACCCATTCCTGATGGCGGTGGATGCGGCGGGTTGTGTGGCCTTGCGCCATCGACTCATCAAGCAGGGCCGTATCTACATTTCGACTGACAATTTTGAGGAACTCCACCCAACACTTCAATCCATCTTTACGCTTCATACCGATTGGCACGAAATGGGTGCCTACTTGGAGGAGGTGATGAGGCTCGTGATGAAGGTGGAGGTTTCGGCCGAGAGCGACGATAATAGGTTGCTCCGTAGGGAGTGCTTTGGATTGGTGTTGGAGTGTGTGGAGAAGACGGCACGCGCATTGGAGCAGTGTGATGTAGAGATGTCCTTTACAACCTTCAACTCGCTGATGCGCCGAGTGTTGCAGGGTGTACGCATCCCCTATAAAGGCGAACCGTTGAGTGGTGTACAGGTGATGGGAATTCTCGAAACCCGTAACCTCGATTTCGACAACGTGTTGCTGCTTTCAATGAATGACGACAACTTCCCTTCGGGACGTATAAATGATATTTCCTTCATTCCCTACAACCTTCGATTTGGCTATGGGTTGCCCACGGGTAGGGAGAATGAGGGTGTCTACGCCTACTATTTCTACCGCCTTATCCAAAGGGCCAAGAGGGTGGAGATGGCATATTGCTCTGTGAGCAACGAACGCTCGTCGG
>JAFYRC010000064.1 GCA_017547065.1 Tidjanibacter sp. | reverse complement strand
TCGGCCTGCTCCGAGGGGAGGCCGGCGTTGTAGCTACTCTGGTAGCGCTGCTGGAAGATGGTGGTGTAGAGCACGTGTGCAATCAGGTAGGAGCCCAACTCCGAGGGGTGGAAGCAGTCCTGCTTGTAGAGCTGCCAGTCGGGTTTTTCCTTCCTTACCCTATCCCAAGCCATACCCACAGGTGCACAGATGGCACCATTATCGTAGGTCATTTCGAGGTAGGATGTTTTCAGTCGCTCAAACATACCCTCATAGGTCATCGAGATGGGGTAGTTGTCCATCTTGTAGAAGCTACCATACTTGTGTCCCCAGGTCATGTAGAAGATAACCTGCACATTGGGCGAGCCCACGTGTGCGAGGCTGTCGAGGCTCTTGGCGGCGGGGTAGACGTCCTTAATTACCTGTGCGGTGGGCATTGCGGGTGCGGCGCTCTGCTCCTGCAACACCACATAGTCCCAGTGCTGGTTGGAGAGTGCGTCCACGATTTTTGGGTTTTTGAGGTGTCCGCTAAACCTCTCGCCACCTTTGGTCATTGCCACAACCTCGAGGGGTTTCTTCTTGGTCTTCACAATTTCGCGCAACATATTGGGCATCTTGTTCCAGTGGGTAAAGCTATTACCAATCAGGAGCACCCTCAGTGAGTCGGTAGTTTGGGCGGAAAGTGTGAGTGGCAAGCAAGCCAACAACACTAATAGAAATTTACGCATAAAGACTTATCGTTTAATAGTTTAAGAATGCTATTTCACCTCGATGGTGTAGTTGGGGCGGTAGTTCACCAAGGGCCACGTGTCATTGACCATAATGCCATTCTCCTCCGTGAAGCTGTATGGCACTTGGAGTAGGGGAGTCACCGAGCCATTGAGTGCGGCTGTCAGATCGCCACCCTCAAACATGGCGTCGCCAAAGAGCTTCATTGCGTCGTAGGCTCGGTAGGCGAACATTGAGGGCTGACGGCCGAAGGCCTCGATAAACCTGCGGTCAAACTCCTTTACGCGCTTGTCGCCACGGTCGGCGTGGTAGGGCACCAGGTAGCTCACATCGAGCTTGAAGAGCAGGTTGCGATCCATGTTGCGATATTTTGCCCAGTCGGCCCTACCGATAACCCTGATGGGTACCCTGCGGGTGCCATACTTGGGCTGTCGGCTGTTCATCATGGAACTGATGATTGCCAGACTGCGGTCGGTTTCAATCTCGTTGGTGGACAACACCATAAAGAGGTTGTCCTCCTCTGCCATCAACTCCTCGATAGGACGGCTGTTAAGCGAGTCAATAACAAAGTCCTTGTCGAAAATCGCCTTGCCGTAGGGGTGGTTGCCGAGCAAATCCAAGGCCTCTCTTACCATCACGGAGTCGGTAGTGGCGGTCTGCACCATAATCACATTGGTTGTGGGCGTAATCAGCCCGTCGAGTTTGTCGATGCGTGCCGAGTCGGTGGGCACCATGCGGTAGAGGTTGCGACCACGAATGCTGTCGAGCCTACTCGTGAGGGGCAACACCACGGGGCGGTCGATGCCAGCCAAGGGGGCGATGTCGTCCTCGTATATGGGGCCGATAAAGAGGTCTGTGTTCTGACCAAAGGCCTCGTCGTTGGCCAGTAAGTCGCTGATAGCTTGGGGATTGTGAGCGATGTCGTAGAGTTGAAGGTTGATGTTGCGACCCTCGGCTTTGAGGTCCTCGGCAGCGAGCAGAGCACCCTGATAGAAGTCCACAAAGTTACCCCTAACCTTACCACCTCTGGCCGTGAGGGGCAACACCATCGACACGGTGAGCTCCTCGTCGTTGAAGGTGGCGAGCGCCAGACGTGTGGAGTCGGCACCCACAATCTCCTCCTGCTCGGCGATGGCGAAATACTCCATCGGAGTGTGCGCCTGCCTGCGGGGAGCTTTGAGGGCCATACCTACATAAATCATGAGTGGGTTGCCGTTGCAGGTCAGCAATTCGTCCACGCTGACGTTGTTGGCTGCGGCCAGCGAGTAGAGCGTGCCACCACTCTCCACCACAAAGTAGTCATACCTTCTGGATAGCGCCCCCAGCAACTCGGCATACCTACGGCTGGCGAGTGCAATGTCGGGCAACTGTGTAGTGCGGGTTGCGCTCTTGCGGATGTTGATTGTGCTGCGACCGCTGATGTTGGTGAGGTCCACGCCGGGGTTGTCGACAATGAGAGTGTCGAGCGAAATGGCATTGTCCATAGCCACCTCAAAGAGGGTTTGACCATCGGCGGGCTTGATGCGCTCAAACCTATCGTCGCCCCTCCTTGGAGCCAGTCGGCTCACACGATCATAACAAGGCACACGCAAAATCCTACCCACGGTGAGGGTATCGTTCTGTGTGAGATGGTTTTCCTGCCTCACCTCTCCCTCGTCTAGCAAGTAGGCGGCGGCAATGGAGCCGACGCTTTCGCCCTGCTGGGTGGTGTGGATGTAGTAGTTGCGCTCGTCGATGGAGAGGACCACATCGGAACGTACCGATTGTCCGGAGGCTGCACAGTGCACTCCAACGGCGGCGGCCAACAGTAGGAATACTCTACGAATAGTCATATCTCTTGTTTTGGCTCCTTGTGTCCCTATTTCATTTGTGTTTTGATGCGGGTGATGACCTGCTTGGTGTAGAGCGGGAAGTCACCATCCATCATCCAGTCGTAGTAGCTGGGCTCCTTGCGGAATACCTCCTCCACCAAGCGACCCTTGTGCTTACCGAAGGAGAACACCTCGCGGTCCTGATCGTCGTAGACAATGCGTCCGGCGAAGTCTGCCATACGGCTGTGACTGCTGTACTCGGCCAGTGCGGCGATATCGTTGGGCAGGTCGCCGTCGGCCTCATAGCGGTCGAGCTGTGCTTTGAGCACCTCGTAGGTAGCAAGGGTGTCGGCCTCGGCCGAGTGTGCTCCTTCGAGGGGTTTGCCGCAGTAGAACATGTAGGCAGCCGAGAGGGTACGCTGCTCCTTCTTGTGGAAGATGGTCTGCACGTCCACAAATTTCCTCTTTTTCAAGTCGATGTCCACCCCTGCGCGGAGGAACTCCTCGGCGAGGATGGGCACATCAAACCTGTTGGAGTTGAAGCCACCCAAATCACAACCCTTGATGTAGTCGGCCAACGACTTGGCAATCTGTCGGAAGGCGGGTTCACCTGCCACATCCTCGTCGTAGATGCCGTGCACTGCGGAGGCCTCCTCGGGGATGTGCATGGTTTGTCCGTTGTCATCGGTGGGCCTGATGCGCCTTGTTTTCACCTCGGGCTCACTCTTACCGGGGCTCACCTTCACCAGCGAGATCTCCACGATGCGGTCCTTAACGACATCCACACCCGTGGTTTCGAGGTCAAAGAATATGATTGGGTTTTTCAGATTGAGTTCCATAGTTTCTTTTGTCTAACGCAGGCGTTGCCTGTTTTGTACGGATGATAGGTTTTAACTCTTCCAAACTTCAGGAAGCCTTCCGACCACTCCTCCCCTAACGCTAGGGGAGGAGGCTGAAAGTCGGAGCGGTCTGTAAAATGCGTGGGTATACAAAAGGTACCCGTGTATTGTTGGTCGTCGCTCGTCGGTTGACGGTCGACGGTCGACGGTTTTTATGCGTTGATCATCATGGGCATCAACAACATCAGGGTTGTTGCGCTCTGGGGCTCGTCGTAGAGGGGTTTGAACACACCTGCACGGGTGGAGTCTGCCAACTCGATAACCACGCTGGGGGTCTCGATGTTGGAGAGGATATCAACCAAGAAGGTCGACTTGAAGCCGATGGTGATGGCCGAACCCTCGTAGGCGCACATCACGGTCTCCTGTGCGGAGTAGGAGAAGTCGAGGTCTTTGGTTGCGAGGTTGATGCAGTTGGCGTCGATGTTGAACTCCACGAGGTTTGTAGCCTGGTTGGAGCAGACTGCCACACGCTTGATTGCGTTGAGCAACTCCACGCGGTCAACGATAACCTTGTTGGGGTTGGCGGTGGGGATTACGGCGTTGTAGTTGGGATATACACCCTCAATCAAGCGGCACACGAGGGTGCTACCCGACAGCGAGAATACAACGTTCTTCTTGTCGAAGGCAACCTTCACTGCCCCCTCCTCTTTGAGCAGGATGCTACGCAACAAGTTCGAGGGTTTCTTGGGCAGGATGAACGACGAAGCGGCTGCAACCTCTGCCTGTGCGTTGTATTTCACGAGCTTGTGAGCATCGGTAGCCACGAAGGTTACCTCGCCCTCAGCGATGTTTACATAGATACCGTTCATGATGGGACGGAGGTGGTCATCGGCGGTTGCGAAGATGGTCTTGTTGATGCCGCCAATCATCATATCCACGTCCAAAGCAACCTCTGCTTTATCCTCTGCGAGCTCGGGGAGTGCGGGGTAGCCCAGACCGGAGGTTCCGGGGATTTTGAGCGAACCGCTCTTCCAGCTTACGGTAATCTCCCAGGTGTTCTCGTCGGCCTCGATGGTGAGGGGCTGCTCGGAGAACTCTTTGAGCGAGTCGAGCATCAGCTTCACGGGAGCAGCAATGGTACCCTCCCTCTCAACGTTGTCCACAGCCACGGTGGTGATGAGAGTGGTTTCGAGGTCGGAGGCGGTCACTTTGAGGATGCCGTCTTTCAGGTCGAAGAGGAAATAGTCCAAGATGGGAAGAGTGTTCTTGTTGCTTACCACCTTACCGGTTGTTGCCAATGTCGAGAGCAGTGCCGACGAAGAGATTGTAAATTTCATAGTTTTGTGAGTTTTTATTATTTGTTTTACGTCTATTTTTTTTGTTCTCAAATCCGTGTGGCGACGGTGTGAATCTACACCACGCCCAATTTAACCTCCAAAGATAGTAAATATCTTTGGGAAACGAAATGTTTTACCGCCTAATTTTCTCCTACTCCGAACAATTCCTTTGCAGTTTTGTTTGTTTGTCGAAAAAATCCTAAATTTGTGATTGGCTAATAATCCCAACAAAACCACATGACTATGCTAAAGAGAACTATTCTAACCATAATACTGTCAACACTTTGCGTTCTGCCATTGTGTGGACAGGGGGCAGTCATTAACTTAACCCAACTTTTACAGCAGGCCGAGGCGGGCGATGCCCAAGCGCAACTATTATTGTCGGCCAGCTATTGCAACGGTCTTTGTGGTCTGACTAAGGATGAAGACATGGCATTTCGATGGGGTATGAAGGCGGCATCGCAGGGTAATCTGGATGCAATACTTATTGTTGGTTACTATTATGCAGCAGGAATAGGTGTTAAGTTAAATATTCCTGAGGCCGACAAGTACTTTGAAAAGTTCTATTCTGCAGATGGCATCAATAAGTCATCTGTCTTCTTTGTTCCACCTTCAGCCGATGAGATGTTGGGGGTTTTCAAGGAGACCCTATATACCATCGCCCATGAATATTACAATGGATCGAATGGTCTAACAAAAGATTACGCAAGGGCTGCTCATTGGTTGCATAGGTTGATTGATTTGGGTTACGAGAAGGCCCTATCCTTGTTGGTGGATATCTACTATTTTGGTGGCTATGGTGTGTCGAAAAATTATGCCGAGGTTGTTCGTTTGACTCAGAAATCGGCCGAGAGGGGAGTGGAAGAATTTCAATTGCTGATTGGAAATATCTACTACAGAGGAGGGTATGGAGTTTTGAAGAATCTCGTCGAGTCTGCTCGTTGGTATCGTAAAGCTTCTCCCAGTTTGGAAAAATTGTGGCTTGAGTTCTTCCCTGATGAATTCGAATTTGATATTGCAAGGGATTTCATAGAGCGATATTGGTATGGAAGGGGGCTTTCTCAAAATAGGGAGGAGGCGCTCTATTGGTATAACTTCGTGAAGAGGGTGGGCAAAAATACCAAGATTACCGACGCAATTGTGGGCGGTGCCACCGAACAACAAATTGCGCAGATGCGATCTGCCACCAATGCCACCCCGAGCGTAAGTTCAACAAACTCTCAATCAGGTACAACTACACCCACAAGTACAACCTCGACCTCGACCTCGACCTCAAGTTCGAGTTCGAGTTTGTCATATTCCTCCACCACCTCTTCGACCTACCACTCTTTGGGCTGGGTGCCATCTCCATTCAGCACCCTGCGAGATAATGTGAAAGAGTGGTGGACCGACCGCCACGGTATATACAACACCATCTACGGAGAGCTATTGTTTGGCTATGCCATCTCCGACAATCAGGATCCCACTTGGGGTGTGAATATGGGTTTCTTTGGGCGTAAGAAATATGGCCGATTGGGCCTTCACACCTCATTGAGTATGATGGGAGGTCCTGATAGTTGGGGCTTGCGTGCGGGCCCTCTGCTGAGGTTTGGTGACCACACCAACGATGTTGAGTGGCAACTCTATGCTGGCGTTGGCCCCCATTGGGATACCGTGAATCATAGCCCCGGTCTTGAGACCACCTGCTACTTCTCGTGGGAGGCTGGCGTGAGGGCCAACATTACGGACCTTGCTGATGATAGGATGCTCTCCCTTGCGAGTGTGTCGCTGGGTTGTCAATTCGTTATGGATGAGATTGTTCCAACCATAGGCCTCTCGCTGTGGCCGGCCTTGTTGTTCGACGATTTCGACTTTGACTTCGATCTTGATTTGGACCTCGGCTTCGGCGAAAACTACTACACGCTGGTTGGCGAGTTTATGTCGGCCTTTGGCGATGGTGCTCTGATGGGAGCCTCGCTGGCGTGGATGCCTTCGAAGCTCGGTTGGTATGCCTCGATGCTGGGTGCAGTTGATGCCAATGGCAACACCTTCACCACGGGCCCCGTGTGGAGTATGAGAGAGGGCGTTGCCTCTGTGTATGCCGGCTTGGGTAACGTCGCGGGCGACTTTGGTTTCGATGTCGGTATCAGGGGTATTGGCTCCTGTTCTTTGAGCCTTGGTTTTCAGTCCAATACGGAGGACTCGTTCATCACCATTGGCTGCGGTTTTGCCTTCTAGATTTTCGGTATAGCGCACAAACAAAAACAACGCCCTTGGGAGGCGTTGTTCTGTTGTGCTTATTTCTGTTCCTTGAAGAGGTCCACAAACCACTGCGGGGCGTGACACGGTCTGCGGGTTGTGGTGTTTACGAATACCAGTTCCACAAATCCCGTGTTGATGAGTTGACCGTCCTGGTTGCGAATCTCGTGGTCGAAGCGAATCCTCGCACCCGTAATCTCGTTCATCATACACTTGATGGTCAGCAGATCGTCGTAGCGTGCGGGGTTGAAGAATTTCATTTCCACCTCCCTCACTGGCATCATCACACCTCTGTCTTCCATCATCTTGTAGCTTGCGCCCATGCTGCGGAGCACCTCCGTGCGGGCATATTCGTAGTAGACGGGGTAGTTGGAGTGGTGCACAAAGCCCATCTGGTCGGTCTCCTTGTAGCGCACCCTCAGGGGAATCTCTTTTTCGAAAACTATCATAACTTCTTATAATTCAATGGGTAATTTCTCGCGGAAGGTGATTTTCACCTCCTCGCGTATGGTGCGGCCGCTTTCGAGCCTAATGCCACACTCCTCGTCAATTTCCAGGATATCCTGCTCGCCGGCAACATCCACCAGGTACCTACCCACGGGGGGCATCATTTTGTTGGTCATCAGGTGTGCCAAACAACCCCTCTCTACGGGGGTGGTCACAAAATAGGAGTGTCCGAGCATAGCCTCGGCGCCGTCGAGATCGCCCTCGGCCAGCAGACCACGGATAACGGTGGAACTAACCTTTCCGCCATCGAGCGTGAGTGCCGAGCACCTCACAACGTTGAAACCATAGATCTCGCCCAAGCGCTCGTAGTGGTCGGCGGGAGTTTGCCTACCGTCGCTACCGATGCGGTGGTTGTAGCCCACCACGAGGGTGTGTATGTGGAGCCTCTCCACCAAGAAATCTCTCACAAATTCCTCGGCTGTGCGCGCAGCAAAGTTGGGCGAAAAGCGTGCCACAATAAGATTGTCAACCCCTGCTTTTTCCAGGAGTGCAATCTTCTCGGGGGGAGTGGTAAGCAGCTCAATATTACCACCTCCGGGTAGAATCTCACGAGGGTGGGGCGAGAAGGTTACAACCACGCGACTACCACCTGTCTCTTGTGCCAATTCGTCAACCTTTTTGAGAATCTCGAGGTGTCCGATGTGTACACCGTCAAACGAGCCGATGGTCACCACCGGCCTCACAATACCTTCAATGTTGTCGTCAAAACTATAATGTACACGCATATTTTTTAGCTTTCACCAATCGGCTTGTGAAATTAGTAATTAGTAGAGAGTAGTTAGTAAATATCTTTTCCAGTGGGCCTAGTCGCCCTACTACCCTCCCAATTGACCAAACTTCGTTTGCTCTAAAATGCTTCTGCTCGGCATAGCGCACAAGTGCCCTCTGCACTCGCTTACTCGCATTTGCTTCAATT
>JAFYRC010000063.1 GCA_017547065.1 Tidjanibacter sp. | reverse complement strand
TGATTTCGGAAATTTGAGCCACGCCATTGTACTCGCTCTTCTTGGCTGTGCCCGAGGTGAGAGTTACTTTCAACTCATCACCAACTTTGTATTTGCCCTCCAACGAAGAGTTGTAGAGAGTGAAACCATTACCTGCGGTGGTTGCACCCTTGGTCATAACGTAAACGGTACCGTAGGAGCTGTTGAGGCTTGCACCCGAAACAACCACATTCAGAGTGTAGTTCTGGCTAACTACGCCATCAGCCAAAGCATAGAGCTCGGGGATGGTGATGGTAGTTGCGCTGGGCTCGGGATCGGGAGTAGGCTCTGGATCGGGGGTGGGGTCGGGAGTAACAGTGCCGCTACCCTCGCCCTCCAATACAACTGCAAGAGTCTTGATACGAACCTGACCATTGTCGGCATAAGCCTCAAATTTGTCGGTGTTACCGCTCCAAGTGATATACTTAGCATCCTGATTTGCAACTGCGGTGGTGCCGTCCGAAACATTCATATCCCAAGTGTAGATGGATGTGTTATAAGGATCGGTACACAACATAATCACCTGTGTAATCTTCTTGCCATCGAGAGGAGTGATAACCAATGCCGAAGTCTTATAGACGCGGATGTGGTCATCCTTTGCATCAACAACAGGGTTGCTGGATTTGTGTGTGTAGTAGCCAACTTTGAGGTTGTTTACAGTTGCAGCGAAACCTGCGCCAAGGGTGGCATCGGTCTCGGCAGCCCAAGTCTGGTTTGCCGCGCCGATGTTCCAAACCACTGCGCCCTCGGGGATGGTTGCGTCAACGGTGCCGCCGGAGGTGCCACCATTGTCGCCACCGGTGTTGTCGCCGCCGTCGATTGCAGTGCCTGCTGCGAGGTCGAGCTCTGCGCCACCGCCACCAACGGTCAACTTAACGTCGTCCAAACGGTGCGACGATGCGAGGTCGGAAACAAAGCGGATGCTCAGTTTTGCGGGCTTCTCTTTCAGAGAGAAGGTTGCGGTAGCCTTGTTCCAAGTACCATAGCTGCTAACCTCGTCAGCAGGACGCTCGTAGGTAATCTCGGTCCACTTCTGGCCGTCGCCCGAAAGGAATACGTGGAACTCCGAAGCCTTGAACGAGTTGTCTGCCTCGCCATAAACGCTGCGGTAGCAACCGAAGGTCAGGGTGTAGTCCTTCGAGGTCTGTGCGGAGAGGTCGATGTTGTTGATGGTCAACACGCCATCGGTGCGGTAGAATGCGTTGTTACCGCCCGAAGCCTCATCTTTGTAGCCGGAGTGGCTGTTGTTGGAGGGGCTGTTGGAGCGAGCCTGCACGTTTGCAACGGTGTAGGTTACGCCCTCGGCAGCAGTACCGGTGGGGTTAACAAAGCCGTCCAATGCGGGCCAACCGCTATTGTCCTGTGCGGTGCCTTTGTCGAAGTTGTCGTAGTAGATCTCCTCGCCGAGAGCGGTCTGGCCCTGGCCTGCCTGTGCAACGGTAATCTCAACGGGTTTGAGGTCGCCGCAAGCAATGCTGATAGCCTGGCTGCGAGCCTCGCCGTCGTTAGCAAATACGTTGATGGTAACCTCGGTGGTCTGCTCCGAGTTGTCGCGGTTATTGTAGTTCACGGGATTAACTGCAAACCACTCGGCAGTGCCGGAAATGGCCCAACTGCGGGTAGCCTTAATCGAAATTGTCTGGCTTCCCTCCTCTGCGCTGAAGTTAACCGAGGTAATGGCATTGCCCTCGGCATCTACCACCTGGCAGTCGGCGTAGGTGGGGACGATGGGTGTGCTCTCGCAGCCTGTCAAAACAAGCATCAGAGGAGCTGCCAAAAACAAAAGTAATTTTTTGAAATTCATAGTGTTAATTTGTTTTTGATTGTTAATATTGTTTTGTGTTGTCTTGTTTTCCTCAAAATGATTTCACAAATGTATTCCTTTTTTTCGGTTTAGCAAAGCTAACTTCTCTTTGTTGCCTAACTTTTTCAAATTGTTTCTTCCGTGTGCGGTTTATCCAAACAAATCGTTTATCTTTGTACTTTGGCTTGGAGTCGGAGTGTCGGCTCCTGCTGTGGAGAAAAGCAATATGTTGAGCACAAGGAAGATATATAGGCTCGTGCCGAGCGACAAGCGACGTCAGTTACCTCTGATGTTGCTCACGGCTCTCTGCTCGGCGGTCATCGACTTGGTGGGTATCGCCGCCCTCGTGTCGGTGTTGCTGGTTGTGCTCGACGAGAATTTCCTCGCAAACACTCCCATTTTTGCCGCCATCTACTCCACATTCGGCTTCACTTCCGAGAGGGCTTTCATTGTGGCTGTGTGTGTGGCGGTGCTGGTGCTCATTGCCCTCAAAGGGGTGTGTAGTGTGGCGCTGGGGCAGGTGAGGGGCCGTTTTATGATGCGCCTGTTTGCCGACCTCTCGCAGAAGATGTACGACAATTACCTCTCCCGCGGGCTCCTCTTTGTGCGCTCCCACCACACCACCTCGCTCATCAACAACGTCAACGCTATGTGTCACCGCTTCGCCAATGGTGTCATCAGCCCCCTGCTTGGTATCCTCACCGAGGTTGTGGTGGTTGTGGTGTTGCTGGTGTTGTTGAGCCTCTACAATCCGTGGGTGGTGCTGTTGGCCGTGGCGGTATTTCTTCCGGTGGCGCTCATCTACTCCCGCATCATCCGCAAGCGAATGGCCGAGAACGGACGTGAGGAAAACCGACTCCAAGTGGCCCAAAACAAGACTATGTATGAGGCCCTGCGTGGCTATGCCGACATCGAAATCGCAGGTGCAAAACCCTATATTACAGCGCGTTTCGCCCGAGGCATTGAGAGCCTTCGACACTACTCCCTGCGTGCAATGTTGATGCGCGCATCGTCGAGCCACGTCATCGAGTTTTCGTTGGTGTTGGGTGTGGTTGCGGTGATTATCTTGGGCCTTGCGGCGGGTCAAACCGTGGCCTCGTTGAAACTATTTTTGGGTGTGTTTGCTGTGGCGGCCTACCGCATTGTTCCCTCCATCAGTCGCATCGTGGGCGGATGGGGCGAGTTCAAGCGCAACCAGTTCGTTGTAGACCTCCTTTCGGAGGAGCTCTCACACAAACCAGAGCCCACCTCGCAGACCACCGAAAAGTTACCTTTTGAGCAGACCATCGAGCTCGACGGTGTGAGCTTCTCATACGGCGATAACAACTTTGTGCTCAACGACTTGTCGCTCACCATTCGCAAGGGCGAGAAGGTGGGTATTCAGGGCTCGTCGGGTAGGGGTAAGACCACACTTTTCAACCTCCTCGCCGCCCTCTTTAAGCCTACGCAGGGCGCCCTCGTGGTGGACGGTGTGAGGGTTGACACACCCGAGTTGTGCCGCAAGTGGCAGAATAACATAGCCTACGTTTCGCAGGATCTCTTCATTCCCGATGTGAGCATTGCCGAAAATATTGCCTTTGGCGTGGAGCGCGAGCAGATTGACCACGCAAGGCTCCAAAGGGCCATTGCCTCGGCTCGCTTGGAGGGCTTGGTGGAGTCGCTCTCGGAGGGTGTGTGGACTGTGACGGGTGAGGCTGGTTGCCGACTTTCGGGTGGCCAGCGCCAGCGCATCGGTATTGCCCGTGCGCTCTATAAGGAGGCTTCGGTGTTGATGTTCGACGAGGCTACGAGCTCGCTCGACGAGGCCACCGAGAGGGAGATTGTGGATGCTGTGGCGGGTCTTTCGGCCAACGACAGCAACCTCACGATTCTCTTTATCTCCCACAACCCCAAGACTTTGTCGTTCTGCGACAGAGTGGTGGAGCTGTAGAATTGACAAAACAGAACGAATGCCAACAACAAGAAATATAGCCAACGATCTCTTTTTTGCCTCCGCAGAGGAATTTCTGCGAGAGGGAAGGAGTGTGGAATTGAGGGTTAAGGGTTTCAGTATGAGGCCTTTTCTGCGTAATGGTAGGGATGTGGTTGTGCTCTCGCCCATGGAGGGTGTGGAGGTGTGCGAAGGCATGGTTGTGCTCTTCCGCCACGGGGGTAAACACATTCTCCATCGAGTGCGCAGGGTGGGGCAGGACGGCACCCTCAGAATTGAGGGCGACGGTAACTACCGCACGGTCGAAAAATCCACCCTTGGGGATGTTGTTGCGTGGGTGTCGGAGGTGAGGCTCGATGGGGCCGACAGGGGCTTCCGCTATGGCTCGTGCAGATGGCTTGTGAGGAGTGCGTTGAGTCTGACCATTAAGTGGTTACGCACCATGGCAATTGATGTGAAACGTAAGATTTTTAAGAGATAGATATGAAATTCAAAGCAGATTATAAGGTGCGCAAGATTGCGGGTGAGAGCGTTATTGTCCGCATGGGTGCACACAATGTGAAGATGACAACCATCATCTCGCTCAACCCCACCAGCGAGTGGCTCTGGGAGCAGTTGCAGGGTGTGGAGTTCGACGCCGAGAAGGTTGCCAATTTGCTCACTGGCGAGTATGAGGTGGAGCGCGAGGTGGCCTTGAAGGACGCCGCAGCGTGGATTGCCTCGCTCCAGAAGGCAGAGCTCGTGGAGGAGTAGGCTCCGATGACTTGGAGGGGTGCCATATTGACCCTTGCGGTGTGTGCAGCTAGTGTGTTGCCCACCATTGGCCAACCGCACCAACCCGCGCAGAACGGCTCGGGTGAGGTGGGTGGTTATGTGGTCGTGTGGGAGGACCTCTTCGATGGGGCACAGCTCGACGAGAGTGTGTGGAATATTGAGGTGAACGGCAGGGGTGGTGGCAACAGGGAGTTGCAATACTACCGCCGAGAGAATGTTGCAATCACCACAGAACCCACAAGCGGAAGGAGTTGCCTGACGCTCACAGCACGACGCGAACCGTTTGAGGGTAAGTTGTTTACGTCGGGTAGGGTAAATTCCAACAAGAAGGCTTCGTTTATGTATGGTAAGATTGAAGCCAGCATTTGCCTGCCCAAGGGTGCCAATGGCTTGTGGCCGGCATTTTGGATGTTGGGTGGTAACTTCGACGAGGTTAGTTGGCCCCGATGTGGCGAGATAGACATCCTCGAAATGGGTAATTGTGAGGGCTATGCTAATGGAACGCAGGAAACATTGTTTAATGGCGCATGCCATTGGGGCTTCCGTAGGGATGGTGTCTACCCAAACTATGCTCGCTTCTCCGTGGCTCCATACTCGTTGCAGGGCGAAGGTTTTCACCTCTATACTCTGATTTGGGACGAGGGTGGAATTAAGATGTATCTCGACCTGGACAAGGATCCTGCGGCGCAACCCTATTTCTCAATGAAGATAGAGGAGTCGGACGACGAATGGGCTACGGCTCGCTACTTCCGCCACGATTTTTTCCTGCTTTTCAATCTCGCGGTGGGAGGAAACTATACCCGCATTTGGGAGCCGGAGAAGATTACTGCCGTGCCGGCGGGCGTGGATGTGAATATGTATGTAGACTACGTGAAGGTCTACCAAAAACAAAAATAACAGGAGTGGCTCTCCGGTGTGAGGGCTCTGTGAAATGCTAAAAAAGGAGAAGATATATGTCGCTTTATTCGGTTGCTGAACATATTTTTGAGCTTACGAGGGAGAATTCCGAGCGCCCCATTGTTGCCGGAACCAACTATCAGCCCTTCAAGGTGGAGGAGTCTTGTGGTGGTGTGCTCTTTCGTGTGGTGCTGGATCGCATGGTAATGC
>JAFYRC010000062.1 GCA_017547065.1 Tidjanibacter sp. | reverse complement strand
GGTGTTGATGCAAGCGAGATTACTCTCACCTATGCCAACGCCGAGGAACTGTTGAAGATTATCGAGGACGAGCGCGTAAGGGAGCTCAATATGGAGGGCCACCGCTTGTTCGACATTACCCGCTTGGGTCAGAACTTGGAGCGTGGTAGTAGCACCACCTCGACTGTCAAGACAGTCACTTGGCCCGACTATCGCTTCGCACTGCCCATCTGCCAAACCGAGATGGATACCAACGAGGCGATGGTGCAGAACGATGGTTATTAGTCTAACGTAAAAAGTTAAGTAAAGAGAATATGAAACAGATTTTGAAATTTGCGATGTTGGTGCTGGCAGCAGCCATAATGTGGAGTTGCTATGAGGAACCCCAACCACTTGATAAACCCTTTGTCTACATTCAGGACGAGGCAGGTGGCAGCAAGATGGATATCTCTGCACAGGGTAACAATATTGTGAGTGATTTGAGGGTCTATTTGAGCTGCAAGAGGTTCACCGAGCCCATCTTGGTACACTACGACGTGATTGTTGGCGACGGCCTGAAGGAGGGTGTGGACTTTGTTATTCAGCCCACCACCAAGAGCCCCCTCACCTTTAAGCCCGGTACCTACGACCTCCCGGTGCGAATATCGTGGAAAAAGTCGGAGAACTTCGATGCTACGAAGGATAACACCGTGACCATCACTTTGAAAGAGGTGGAGAGCAACATTGGCGAGTTCTACCTCGGCCTGCTTGGTCCCGACCATCTGAGGAGCACCTATGTTTTCACCAAGAAATAACAATTAATCCAAACAATAAACCAAAAAACAAACTAAACACAAGTCTAACTAAAAAACTGAAAAGAGATGAAAAAGTTATTTAACGTTGCTCTTCTCATTGGTGCTGTTAGTGCACTGATGTGCTCGTGCGAGCAGGAGCCCAAGACCGATGGCAAAGCCGAATTCGCTTCGTTCACCATCACCGCCGAGGCTAACCCCGCGTTGGAGTTGACCCGCGACTACAAAGCAATTATTAACAACACCGAGGGTACCATCTTGGTTGCACTTCCCGAGGGCACCGATGTTACTGCTTTGGTTCCCACCTTTACTCTCACCAAAGACGATGCTGCAAGCGTTGATGGCGTAGCAGTCGTTAGCGGCGAGTGGACTCTCGACCTCACTGAGGCTGTTGTTGCTAAAGTTGAGGACGCAATGTCGATGGTTTCTAAAGAGTACACCATCACCGCTGCTTACACCGACGGTATCGCAGAGTTGACCAAAGTTGGTTTCTATGCTGCAAGCAACGAGGGTAAACTCACCACCGACGTTGAGCCTATCTCGATTGCTTCGACTATGACCGTGGCCTTCCCCGGCGATGCAAACCAGACTTTCGTTCTGACCGTTGAGGCTACCATGGACGACGTTGTTACCGTTAACGGCGTTGAGGCTACTCTCCAGGAGCCCGAGGTTGCAGAGGGCGAGGCAGCTCCTACTGCTTTCGTTTGGACTGCAGAGGCTGACTGCTCGTTCCCCATTGACATCGTTGTTGCTGATGCAAAAGCTGGTGTTGAGAACAAGTATGTTATCAAGATCGTGAAGGACACCTATGGTGAGTCGTGGACTCAGATGGCTTCGATTGCAAAACTCCCATCTCAGGATTATGCTTTTGATGTAGACCCTGTAACTGGCGACCTTTATATTGCATTTGCAGAGGCGACCATGAAAGATGGCGAAACCAAAGCCGTAAACCGTATCACTGTTCAGAAATGGGACGGTAGCAAGTTTGTAACCGTTGGTGAGCCCGCATTCTCGCCCGCAAAGGCAAGCTACTTTGCTGTGGCAGCTCGTGCTGGTAAGGTATATGTGATGTATGTTGATGGCGGAGTTTCGAGCAAACAAACTATTCAGATGTGGAATGGCTCGACTTGGACTATGATTGGTGCACAGGGCGAGATGGGTAAGGTTACCGGTACATCGCGTGAGCGTAACTTCTTGGCTATCGATCCTATTAGTGGTAAGTTGTTTGCATCATGCTGCACAAGTGAGGACTATACCGACTATGGTGTGAATAAACAGTGCTTGCACCTTGGTATGTGGGACGGTTCTGCTTGGATTCACAGCGGAAGTGTATCTGATCGTTCTGCCACTATGCTCTCGTTGAGGAATGTTGTTTATGCAGCAAGTGACGCAGTATATCTGTTGACTTGCAATCAGAAACCTGAGAACACTAACTCGATTTATAGATATTCAAATGGTGCTTGGACTACTCTTGTTGCTGGATATAAGATGAAACCCGATGTTACTGAAATTGGTAGTGTTGCTGGTCTTATGAGGGTTAACTCGAAGGGTGAACTTCACAGTGCATTGTTTGAGCAGACTTCTGCTGGTTGGAATGTTCAAATCTTTAAACAGGTAGGTAATACTCTTGAGAGGGTTTACAGCCCTATTCAGGAGGGTACTTCGGCACCTTTTGGCTTTGAGTTTGATGAGAATGATTTGCCCATTCTTGCTTATAAGTCAGATAAGAACGATCATTTGAAACTCGTGACCATTGATCCCGAAACTCAGGCTTGGACTTATCCTGCAGATCTCGGCTTCGAGCCTTATAGCTCGTATCCCGTAATGTCGCGCAAGTCGTCGACTGGCGATATCTACGTATCTGCTCTCAAGCAGAATGTTGATCCCGATCCTAACGATGCAACCAAGACCGTTAAGACCTACGAGGTTGTTCTCTACAAAAAAGTTAAATAGTTCGCGCTATTGACTAAACAAAACAAGGCCCCGAAATTCGGGGCCTTGTTTTTGTTTGGTCTAACGTCTAACGTCCATCGTCTGACGGACCCCTTCCCCCTACGGGGACTCCCCCTAACCTAGGGGGAGAGTTGTTGTGGGGTGAACATATTTACTAATTACTCTTTACTCATTACTAATTCAAAGTCAGTCGACGGTTAAGGGCAGAAAGGGCAGAAAGGGCAAGAAAGGGTAATGATGGAACAGAAAACTGCAATACTACTCCTCCCCGAAGTTAGGGGAGGTGGCGCATTGCGCCGGAGGGGTCTGTCTGGCGTTAGACGTTTGACGTTAGACGTTAGACAAAAAGTCGGTCGACCGTCGGACAGACGCCCCCGCCCTTCGGGCACCCCCTCTAACTTAGAGGGGGAGTGGTATTGCGGTTTTTTCCCTTTCCTGCCCTTTCTGCCCTTTTTGCCCTTCAACCGTCCACTGTCAGCTAATGCCAACAGCGCTAAAATTTTAGATAAAAATCCTTGGTGAGGGCAACGTAGTCGTCGGAGTAGCCGAGGTGACCTTCGGGGGAGTGGATCGTAAGGAAGGTGTGTTCCGTGGCTACGGGCTTGCGGCCAAACTCCAAGAGCACCCTAATGGGCGCTGCAGTGGCCTTTGAGCGCACATCCATACGTCGGGCGAGGAACAAGCCATTCCTCACGGCCGACATTGTCATATCGCCCGCAGCGTCGTAGGGTAGCACCACCGAGAAGGCTCCCTGCTCGGAGAGCAGTCGTGAGGCCGAGTGGGCCAGCGCGTCGAACGTGAGCGTTGTGGTGTGGCGTGCATTGGTGCGGGCCGCGTCGGGCGAGAGTAGCGAGTCCACAAAGTAGGGTGGGTTACTCACAATGTGGTCGAAGGTGTTTTCTGTGCTAAAATCCTGCACGGCGCTCTCCACCACCGAGAGCCTCTCCGACCACGGCGAAGAGGCAAAATTGTGGGCAGCCTCCGAGGCACTAGGCCCATCAATCTCCACACCCACAACCTCAGCACCCCATTCGGCTGTGCGTTGTGCTGCCATCAGGGCCACCAGGCCGGTGCCACATCCGATGTCGAGGATACGTCGGTGGGAGCTGTCGAGCCTCACCCACGCTCCGAGCAACACGCCATCGGTCCCGACCTTCATGGCCGAGAGTTGTTGCACAACGGCAAATTGCTTAAATCGGAAATCGGCGCTCATGGAGTTACACGGATTACTGGCCAAAGGCCTTATTTATGCCCACGCCAAAGAGGGCGTAGTCGTATTTTACGGGGTCGGTGGGGTCGAAGGTGCGCAGAGCCTGGGTGACCTCCTCCACCGCTTTCCAGTCGTTTTGCTTGCGGCCCAGAAGGCCCAATTCGCGGCCAATGTTACCGCTGTGTACATCCAGCGGTAGGTAGAGGGCCGAGGCGGGAATCCTCGTCCACAGGCCGAAGTCCACGCCGTGGGGGTCTTGGCGCACCATCCAACGAAGGTACATGTTCAGCCTCTTACAAGCCGCACCCTTCGCTATGGAAGAGAGGTGTTTTTCGCTACGCGCGGGGTGGGCAAAGTCGAAAAACTCACTGCGGAAGTCGGCCAGCACGGTGCGCATATCCTGCGTCTGCTCAAATTGCCCCTGGAACCACTCACCCAGCGAGCCATACTCCCTGCACAGCCTCCTAAGGGCCAGTACAAAGCACCTCAAATCCTCGCCATTGAAGGTGCGGTGGACGTAGGTTTGCAGGCACTCCAACTCGCTCTCCGAGGCCCCCATGACAAATTCGTAGGGTCGGCGGTCGAGGTAGTCCATCATACGGTTGGCACTCTTTACGATGGCCTTGCGGTTGCCCCACGCAATGGTGGCCGCAAGCAGTCCGCTCACCTCCCTATCCAGCGGGTTGGTGAAGGAGTGGGGGATGGATATGGGGTCGGGCTCGATGAAGTCCACGCAGTCGTAGCGCAGGTAGAGCTCCTCGAGGAGTTCTTTGAGTTCGGGTTGTGTCATTCCGAGAGGGGTTTTGTGGGGTGGCCGTAGGGTGGTGGGGCTATTTGTTCTCCTCGCCCTGCAACACGCCGTCCACGATGGTTAGCCTGCGGTCGCTCATCGCCGCCAGGTCGCTGTCGTGGGTTACCACAACCACCGTGAGGCCCAGGCGGTCCCTGAGCTCAAAGAAGAGGTTGTGAATCTCGGTGCGGGTGCGCATGTCGAGGTTGCCCGAGGGTTCGTCGGCCAGCAGTAGGTTGGGTTTGTTAATCAGTGCACGGGCAATGGCTACCCTCTGTTGCTCGCCACCGGAGAGCTGTGCGGGCTTGTGGGTGAGCCTCTCGGAGAGGCCAACCAGCGCCAAAAGCTCCCTCGCCTCGGCCTCCACCTCACTCTGGGGGCGACCTGCGATAAGGCCGGGGATGCAGACATTTTCGAGGGCCGTAAACTCGGGCAGCAGGTAGTGGAACTGGAACACCAAGCCGATGTGGCGGTTGCGGAAGTCGGCGGCAGCGTCCGAGCCAAGGGGCCCAACATCCACGCCGTCTACCACGATGCGTCCCTCGTCGAAGTCCGAGAGGGCGCCAATGGCGTGCAGGAGGGTTGTTTTACCCGCGCCGCTGGGGCCCACAATGGCCACAACTTCGCCACGAGCAATCTCCAACGAAATGCCTTTGAGTACCTCCAACGAGTCGTAGTGCTTGCGGAGGTTTTCCACCTTGATGATGGTGCTATTGCTGTTCACTGTCATAGTTTGTGAGTTTTTTCGAAAAGTTGAATGGTGGCTCGTGCCTCGGCTACGTCGTGCGCTCTCAACACTGCTGCTCCGCCACGCAAACACTCCCAATGGAGTGCCGTGGTACCTGCCAGGGTGAGGGGGTCTTGGGCCTCCACACCGAGCGTGCGGTAGATGAAACTCTTGCGCGAGATACCCATAAGCACGGGGTAACCCAGCGCCGAAATCGAGTCGAGCCCCTCGATGAGGGCAAAGCTGTGGTCGGCGGTCTTGGCAAAACCCACGCCGGGGTCCACGATTACCTCCTTGATGCCACGCGAGGTGAGCCACTCGGCCCTGCGTGCGAGGTAATCCCTCACTTCGCCCACCACGTCGTCGTAGGTGGCAAGGCTCTGCATGGTCTGCGGAGTACCCTTGGTGTGCATCGCCACCATTGGCGCGCCCCAGTGGGCCACAACCTCGACCATACGTCCGTCGGCCTCGCCGGCGGTTATGTCGTTGATGATAATATTGTCCCAGCGCGAGAGCACCGCTTCGGCAACCTCACTGCGGAAGGTGTCAATCGATATTTGCACTTGTGGGGCAACCCTGCGGGCCTCCGCTACGGCCTCCACAACCCTACGGAGTTCCTCCTCCACGGGCACCTCTGCGGCTCCCGGACGGGTGGAGTAGCCACCAATGTCCACAATGTCGGCTCCCTCGCTCACACACTGTGCTACCCTCGCCGCAACCGCACCCTCCTGCTCGGCCCTGCTGGGGGCATAGAAGGAGTCGGGCGTGGCGTTGACGATGGCCATCACTTTGCGATATGGAGCCGTGTATTTCATTCCTATTTCTGTTTTATGATAAATCTGTTGAGTTCTTCCACCTGGGGCAGCAGGGGGCAGTTTCCGTCGTTGTGAATCACGCGGTCGGCCCTACGGCACATCTCCTCGCTACTCATCTGGCGGGCCATGCGCAGACGTACCTGCTCGGGCTCGGCACCATCCCTCGCCACACAGCGTTTCACCCTTACTTCTACGGGGGCGTCCACCGCCACGGCAAGGTCGTAGTGGCCCACGAGGGGCGACGTGAACAAGATGGCGCTTTCGAGCACCACATAGTCACCACTCTGCTCCTCCACCCATGCTTCGAAGTCCTCCACCACTCGGGGGTGGACAATGGCGTTGAGCTTGCCCAGCAACTCCTCGTTGCCGAAGACCCTCTCGGCCACCAGCGGGCGGTTGAGCCCACTCGGGCCATAGGCCTCGGGGCCAAAGAGTGCCGACACCTCACGCACCACCTGCGGGTGGGAGTTCATGACCTCCCTAGCACGGGTGTCGCTGTCGTAGACAGCCACGCCACCCACCTCGGCAAGCAACCTACACACGGTGCTTTTGCCGCTACCGATACCTCCCGTTATGGCTATGCGTTTCATGGTGTTTGGTTTCTTTACAATGTGTAATTTTTTTTGTACCCCGCCGTTTTACCTCTGTCGCTCCCACACTTCGAGGTTGGAGGGAGTGCCAT
>JAFYRC010000061.1 GCA_017547065.1 Tidjanibacter sp. | reverse complement strand
GGTGAAAAACTCGGTGTTCGGACAGCACAATTTTTTCACCATCGACAAGGGTGCCTTCGATAATGTGGAGGGCAATATGGCCATCCTTTCGCCCGAGGGCTACGTTGTGGGCTACACGATCGATTGCTCGGAGCGTTTCTCGGTGTGTATCTCGGTGGCTAATACCGACTTTACGATGGGAGGTAAGAGTACCCGCAGCGAATATATGGGCTCCATCGGTTGGAATGGTGGCGACTGGCGTAGGGTGCAGCTCACCGACATTCCATACTATGCGAACTTTGCTCCCGGCGATACGATTGTGTCGACCATATCTTACCGCTTCCCTCCCGGACGAATCATCGGCATGGTGGAAAAGTTTGAGGCCTCGGAGGACAAGATGAACAGCAATGTGGTGGTGAAGTTGGCCGCCGATTTGTCCCGCCTGGACAGGGTGTTGGTGGTGAAATATATGGGCGGCGAGGAGTTCGAAACCCTACATAGGGGGTATTGAATTGAAAATTGAAAATTGAGAGTAAAATAGCGGAGGTATTAGATTTTGCGGTCAGCAGCATTTACTAATTACTCTCTACAAATTACTAATTAACGAAAAAGCGGTGCAGCGACTTCTTGAATACATAACCTTCTTCGTGGCAGTGGTGCTCCTTCAAGCACTGCTGTTTGATAATCTTGTGCTCACACGCTACGTGGTGCCACTCTATTATGTGGCCTTCATTCTGCTGTTGCCTGTGAACATCGGACGATTGTCGTTGCTCATATTCGGAGCCCTGCTGGGTATGGTAATGGATGCTCTGATGGGTGTGGCCGGCCTGAACGTCATTGCTACCACAGCTGTTGCCTTTGCGCGCCCTCTGGTGATGAGTATCTCCATGGGTAACGACACCCAGCACGAAAAAATACCCTTCGGTGGTGCCATCGACGACAGAGCATTCCTGCTCTACACCACCCTGCTTGTGGGCCTGCACCAGACCATATTCTTTGGCTTTGAGTCGCTCGGCAGCCACTTCTTCTTCACGGTGGCAAAGATCGTGTGCAGCACGCTGACCACAGTGGTTTTGGTGTGGATTACTGCCGGACTTTTCCGCCGAATAATCAAGTAAACTCCCAATCGACAGCCAGGTGTAAGTATGAGTGGAGCAAGCAGATACAGGACTTTGGGGTGGTTCGTTATCGGACTCTTTGTGGTGCTGTGCTTGCGTTTGTTCCACATCCAAATAATTGACCACACCTATCGTGACGCAGCCGAAAACAACGTGTTGCGCTATGAGGTGCAACACCCTCCCAGGGGCGAAATCTACGACCGTAATGGTGAGTTTTTGGCCCAGAGCGTACCCTCCTACGACCTTATGGTAGTGCCCAAAAACCTTCCGCGCGAGGGTTTCGACACCGTGGCACTCGCCCGCATTGCGGGCATCAGCACCGAGGCTCTTGCCAAGTCCATAACCGCTGCCAAGAGCTACTCCCGCAGTCGTCCCTCGATTGTGGTCAAACAGATGACCACCGAAGCCAAGTTGCTCTTTGACGAGGGCAACTTCGATGGTTTCTACACCCTCTTCCGCACCCAGCGTTCCTACCCCCGTAAGATTGCCGGCAACCTGCTCGGCTACATCGGTCAGGTCAACGACAACATCATCCAGAAAAACCCATACTATGAGCGTGGCGACTACATTGGCTACTCGGGAATCGAGAGTGCCTATGAGGAGCTGTTGCGTGGTGAAAAGGGCGAAAAAGTGAGCGTTGTGGATGTGCGTGGCGTGGTCAAGGGCCCCTATCAGGGTGGCTATTACGACAAGTCGCCCATTGCGGGCACGGCCATAACTACCACCATCGACGGCCCTCTGCAACAGTTTGCCGAGGAGTTGATGCGTGGCAAGGTGGGTAGTATCATCGCCCTCGAACCCTCCACGGGTGAGATTCTCGTGATGGTCAGCAGCCCCACCTACGACCCCGACGAACTAATGGGACGCGATAGGGGTAGCAACTATGTAAAAATGCTCAACAACCCCCGACAACCGCTCTTCAACCGTGCGGTGATGTCGAGCTACCCTCCCGGCTCAACCTTCAAGCTCGTCAATGCGCTCATTGGCCTGCAAGAGGGTGTACTCAAACCGGGCTACCGATATGAGTGCCACCAGGGCTACAAGGTGGGTAAGGGTGTGAAGTGTCACGACCACCCCTCGCCTCTCAACCTGCGCCAAGCGGTGAGCAACTCCTGCAACGGCTATTTCTGCTACGTATTCCGCAACATTATGGACAACCCCGACTATGGTGGCATCATGAATGGCGGCTACGATAACTGGGAACGCTATGTACGTAGCTTTGGCTTTGGCGGTAAGTTGGGCTCCGACTTTGCCTCCGAGCGTGGTGGCTTTGTGCCAACCTCCGACTTCTACGACAAGGGCTACCCAAGGTGGAACTCTCTGACGGTTATCTCCATGGCTATCGGTCAGGGTGAGTTGGGTTGCTCGCCCCTGCAAATGGCCAACCTGGCAGCCATCATCGCCAACCGTGGCTACTACTACATCCCCCACGTTGTGAAGCACATCGACGGACGTGATTCGCTCGACAGCCGTTTCTACGAGAAACACTACGCAATGATCGACCGAGAACACTACGAGCCCATAATCGACGGTATGTGGGGCACCGTGCACCGTGAGATTGGTACGGCAGGCGTGGCCTACGTCAAGGGGCTCGACATCTGCGGTAAGACCGGTACGGCCCAAAACCCCCACGGTAAGGACCACTCCACCTTCCTCGCCTTTGCGCCCAAGGACAATCCACAGATTGCCATATCGGTGTATGTGGAGAATGGTGGCTTCGGTGCCAGCGTGGCAGCCCCCATCGCCAGTCTGCTGATGGAGCAATACATCAACGGCGAGGTTACAAGGCCCGAGCTCGTGGAGTATATCAAGAACATGAAAATAGCCTATCCCAACTATGAGAAGCGCAAATGACAAACTCGGGTGGAGTAAGATAGACTGGAAAACCATCCTGGTCTTCGTGGTGCTGATGTTGCTCGGCTGGATGAACATCTATGCCGCATCGTCGGGTGAGGGCGAGAGTTTTACGCTCTCCTCCCGCTATGGCATGCAGATGATTTGGATGGGCATTTCGATGGTTGTTGCGGGTGTTATTCTGCTCGTGGACGACATATATTACCACCAGTTTGCCTACCCATTCTACCTGCTGATGCTGTTGGTGTTGGTGGCGACACTGTTTATAGGTAAGGAGGTCAACGGCGCCAAGTCGTGGCTCGCACTCGGCCCCGTAGCCATTCAGCCCGCCGAGTTTATGAAACTCGCCACGGCCCTTGCGCTGGCCCGCTTTATGAGCGAATACCACTTCTCGCTCGGCAGACCCAAGGATATCGTGGGCGTGGGAGCCCTATTGCTGATACCCATCGGTGTAATTCTCGCCCAGAACGACATGGGCTCGGCGCTGGTCTACTGCTCGTTCCTCATTGTGCTCTATCGTGAGGGACTCAACTCGTGGATCTACTACGCTATTTTCCTCGTTGTGGGACTCTTCGTAGGCTCGTTCATACTCTCGGATGTGGCCCTACTCATTGCCCTGCTTGTGGTGTTTGTGGTGGTGCAGATGGTTGGCAACCGCAACCCCAAGGAGAGTGCAATCTACACCGCCGGAGTGGGCGCCCTGAGCCTTGCAATCTATGGCGGAGGACTCCTGGCCGGGTGGGCCCTGACCTACTACACGGCCCTGCTAATTGCCTCGGCAGTTATGCTCCTCGTCGCCCTCGCCTACGCCTACCGTAATAAACTGGCCAACATATACCTCTTTGCGGCAATGTTTGTGGGCTCGCTGCTCTTCATCGGGGCCATCGACTATGTCTTCAACGACGTGCTCCAGCTCCACCAACAGAAACGTATCCTCGACCTCTTCGGACTCGAGAGCGATCTAAAAGGTTGGGGCTATAATGTCAACCAGTCGAAAATCGCTATCGGCTCGGGTGGCTTCTTCGGCAAGGGCTTCTTGCAGGGCACGCAGACGCAATATGACTTCATTCCCGAACAGAGCACCGACTTCATCTTCTGCACCGTGGGTGAGGAGTGGGGCTTCGTGGGTTCACTAGTTGTGCTGATCCTCTTTGCCACGCTGATTATCCGCCTGATGAAGATGGGCGAACGCCAAAATGAGCCCTTCCGCAGGGTCTATTGCTACGGCGTTGCGGGCATCTTCCTGTTCCACGTCTTTATCAACATTGGCATGACCATCGGCCTTATGCCCGTGATTGGCATTCCCCTACCGATGTTCTCCTACGGCGGCTCGTCACTGCTGGCCTTCACCGTGCTGTTCTTCATCGCCGTGCGCCTCGACTCCCAAAACAGCACCATCGGCACAACCTATAAACCGTACTAAATTAGCTTTCGACTATTCCTATGATAAAACACACTCCTCTTTCTGAAGTGCCCTCCAAAGTTTGAACAAAAAGGTTTTGGAGTCACTTCAAACCCGGTGGAGGAGGGGGGGGTAAAAAGTCCATACCACAAAGAAAGCGGAGTCCACAATGGACCCCGCTTTGTATATACAACCAATTTACACCTTATAAATCGCTATATTTCATTGCATTTGTTTCAGCCTCATTGAGAGCATCATTGTGTTTATCGGTATACACAAGAACCAGATGAGCTCCATTCATATAAGATAACGCAACAGTAACCTCTCCATTGTCTGTATGAAAGAATGATGCATAAGACGCTTTACTGAGCCTTAATGCTTGAATTTCATACCCATCTCCCTCATAATAAGGATCCGAGAAACGCTCAACGGTAGTTTTAGCTTTCCCATATTTGGTGGTAAGCATGGTCTTGTACTCTTTGTAATCAGATTTAAGACTATACCAAGTGTCAACCTCGGGGAATATAACCATCAGGGAGTACACTTGTTGCGTTTTAGGCGTTGAGAATGCTATTATTTTGCAATCGTCCGTTCCTCCAAAGTTGCCCTTAAATTCTATTGCCTCATCTGCTTTCTGAGTAATAACCAATCCTGTTGAGGTTAATTTCTGTCCAAATTCTGCAAGGGTACCATCAATAGGTATGCCCTTGAAGGTAAAATGCTCAATAGGTTCAACTTGTGAGTACGACGCAACTGAAAGCATCAATGCACACAATAAATAAAAAAGTCGTTTCATTGTTAAATTATTTAAGTTAAACATTAGGTTGCTGCCAACAGATGGCAACTGTCTAACCACGAAAAGAAAAACGTGAGTCACGCTTATTCCTTGAAGGGACGACCAAGTACCCATACACACATAAGCACAACCCACGCCATACGGCGAGGGCATTTACCGTGCCTATTGCTTGTGTGTAATATATTTGGTCGTTTTACAAGGTAAGCAATAGCCTAAATGCCATCTATAAACAACTATCTATCCGATAGTATATCGCAAATGTACAAAATATTTATTGATTTTCATACTCTTGCGATAATTAAAACAAAAATAGACCCAATAGTTAAATCTTAAATACAATATCCTCTACCCTATTACCCCTATTACCCCTATTACCCCTATTACTCCTATCACTCATTTCACTCATAGTTGCCCCAGATGACCCAGTTGCCCCAGAACTGCCGGAACTCTAATGGAGCAATGGGGCTGCTGGGATGATAGGCGAGATAAGGGCAATAGGGGTGATAGGGGCTCTAAGGACTCTAAAGGACCCTAACGGCCTCTAAGGCCCCTAACGGCAAAAAAAATCCCCCAGTAAGCCTCCCCTACGAAAGGGGAGGTTTGGTGGGGTGGTCGAACAAAAGGTGGCGGCAGGGCCGCCTCTTCAAGCCGAGTGTATTTTACCCATCGCAAAACCGAATATAGAGAACAATAAATAGCACTACCCCAAAATATAAGTCCCCCTCACAGGAGGGGGATTTAGGGGGTGGGTAACACAACTGGTGGCGGCTACTCTTGGTAGCCGGCTCTTCAAGCCAAAGTCTGACTTGGCTTTTTT
>JAFYRC010000060.1 GCA_017547065.1 Tidjanibacter sp. | reverse complement strand
TGGAACGCTGCATTCGGCATGTGGTTCTCGGCCATCATACTGCTACCTATTGCACTCTATCTCACACGAATAGCCACCAACGACTCCAACCTTTTCAACGTGGATTGGTATGTTATCCAATTCAATAAGGCCAAGACCAAAGTGCTGTCGCTGGTTGGTAAGATGAGGAAAAAATAATTCAATCACTCTTATTACTATGAAACAAGCCAAGGATTTGCGTATTGTCTATATGGGTACGCCCGACTTTGCGGTGGCACCACTGCGTGCACTCGTCGAGGGGGGCTATAATGTTGTTGCCGTTATTACCACCCCCGACAAACCATCGGGTAGGGGGTTGAAGGTCAACGAGAGCGCCGTTAAACGCTACGCAATGGAGGTTGGCTTGCCAATTATGCAACCCGAGAAGCTGCGTGACGAGCAGTTTGTAGCCGATTTCAAGGCACTCGACGCCGATCTGGGTATTGTGATTGCTTTTAGGATGTTGCCCGAGATTATTTGGGCGGCACCTAAGATGGGCACCTTCAACCTGCACGCCTCGCTCCTGCCACAATACCGTGGTGCAGCTCCCATCAATAGGGCCATTATGAACGGCGAAACCGTTACAGGAGTGACCACATTCCTGCTCAATCCACAGATTGACGAGGGTGCAGTGCTAGGTCAAGTAAAGGTTGAGATTGAGCCTGCAGATAACGTTGGCACTCTGCATGATAAACTCATGAATGTGGGCGTGGATTTGGTGCTGGACACTGTTGAAAAACTCGCCGCCGGCGATTGCACGCCAATCGAGCAGGAGGATATGATTGAGGGGGCAGAACTCAAACCCGCACCCAAAATTTTCAAGGAGGATTGCCACGTTGATTTCTCTCGCACGGGCGTGGAGATCATCAACCAAATCAGGGGCCTTTCGCCTTATCCTGCTGCGTGGGGAGCTCTTGGCGAAAACCTCACGGTGAAGATTTTTGAGGCAACTTTCTCGGCCGAGAAACACGAGGGCGTGGAGGTTGGAACTATTCTCTCCGACGACAAACACTACATCAAAGTTGTGTGCGCCGATGGCGTTGTGGACATCAAAGAGTTGCAGGTGTCGGGCAAGAAACGAATGACCACCGAGGAACTCCTCCGAGGCTTCCGCAACCCCACCAGCTACCGATTCTTCTAATATTTAGGAATAGAATACACACAAAAAGGGAGGCTTAAACCTCCCTTTTTGTGTTATCTACCTACTTTTGAGATAATCTTTAATATTATTGGCGATGCACTCCACGAGGGTGTCGATGGACTCGACGGCCGACCACGCATTGTGGGGCGAGAGGAGAAGTTTGTCGGGGTCGGAGGTATGGAGCAGGGGAGAGGTGCTCGGCATAGGCTCTGAGGGGTAGACATCGAAGGCTGCACCCGCTAATCGGCACTCGTCGAGAGCCTTTGCAACGGCCTCTTCCACAACAATACCACCACGAGCAACGTTCACAATAACAGCCGTGGACTTCATCTCCGCAATCTGCTCTGTATCAATGAGTCCGCGGGTTGTGTTATTAAGTGGACAATGCACGGAAATAACGTCTGCCCACGCCAAAAGTTCGTCCATTGGCATTCTCTCATACTCCTCCTTACGTTCCGCGCCCGAGGTGGAGCAGTAGGCAACCTCACAGCCAAATGCCGAAGCAAGGCGTGCGACCTCACGGCCAATATTACCCATGCCCACAACGCCCCAATTCTTACCCCAAAGGCGGTGTGTGGGGCGGTCGAAATTGACCCATTCGCCCGAAGCGCTATACTCGCCACTCTTGACATAGCGGTCGTAGTAGTTAGTCTGTCGGAGGAGCGCCAATACGCTGCCCAATGTAGCCTCCGCAACGGTGTGGGTGGAGTAGCCAACAGCATTACGCACCTCAATTCCGAGTGCTGCGGCAGCATCCAAATCCACATTGTTCATACCTGTGGCCGCAATGCATATAAGTCGCAAATCGGGTAGTGCTGCCAGTGTTTCGGCATCGAGAATTACCTTGTTGGTAATTATAATTTCTG
>JAFYRC010000059.1 GCA_017547065.1 Tidjanibacter sp. | reverse complement strand
GGCTCACGCGCGCTTCGACGCAGTTGAGAGGGAGTATCGCTACTACATCGAGCCTCACAAAAACCCCTTCACAAAGGCGACATCTTGGCAACTCACCACCCCGCTGGATGTAGAGGCCATGAATCGCGCTGCCCAGGTGTTGCTCGCCACCGAGGATTTTACCACTTTTGCCAAGCTTGGCAGTAACAACACAAACAATATTTGCCACATATTTCGAGCCGAATGGATTGAAATCGAGTGTGGAATGTTGGTTTTTGTGTTCCGCGCTAATCGTTTTTTGAGGAATATGGTAAGAGCTGTCGTGGGTACACTTGTCGATGTTGGCAGAGGTAAAATCACACCCGAAGAGTTTGCCGAGATTGTTGCAAGTCGCAATCTCTCTCGAAGTTCATCCTCTGCTCCCGCTACCGGCCTTTTCCTCACGGATGTATATTATAAATAGTCCTCAGCAGTTATGACACGCAAAATAGCACTTCTGCTTATCCTCTTGTCTGCAATACTATGTTTGCACTGTAAAGCAGAGGGACAAAACATTCAATATGTAGACACATTTTTGGGTGTAGATAATACCGGAAATACATTCCCCGGAGCATCGCTCCCCTTTTCAATGGTTAAACCTGGCGCCGATGTGCTGATGCCGGCACGATGGACCAATAATAATTCGGGATATGCCACCGGCCGTCCTGTGTGTGGCTATAGTATCAATCATGTTAGTGGTACGGGAGGCGCTGCCAAGTATGGCAATTTTAGAGTGATGCCCACAACCGGCAGTGTTAACCTTCGAGATATAAGTGCAAATATTATTGAAGAGTACTCTCACCCTGGATTCTATTCTACAACTCTCGACAATGGTGTTCGCACCGAACTCACTCTTACGCATAGCGTTGGATTCTATCGTTTTAATGTCGTTAATGACGCCGACTCTCTGCGCCTACTCATCGATGCATCGTCGTTGCTGGACAAAGGCTCAACACCGCAACACCTACTCACATCCGGTATTGAGATGATTTCAGATACCGAAATTGTAGGCTATTGTAAATCGGAAGGCGGGTGGAATACCGGCGAATATGAGGTTTATTTCTATGCTACCATCAGTCGCGAGCCTGCTGCTTGGGGCACTTTCCGCCAAGGGCGTATGTCGCCTGGTAGTCGTAGTGAAAAATCCATCAATAAGAATGATCACACTGAGAAAGCTCTCTATCTTTCGTTTCCCAACGAGAACGCCACACCATTAGAAATGCACATGGCATTGTCGTATGTCAGTATTGACAAGGCAAAAGAGAACTATTTTGCCGAAGCACACTCTCTGTCGTTTGACGAAGCTGTTCAAAATGCCAAAGAACAATGGGCTGGTTATTTAGAACGTATTGATATTGAGGCTCCCTCGGAAGTTAAGACAATGTTCTATAGTGCCTTGTACAGAGCACTATTGATGCCATCTTGTCGTACGGGCGAGATGAAGGGTTGGAACCCTAAAGAGGTCTATTATGACGACTACTATGCTATTTGGGACACATTCAGGACAACCTCACCATTGATCACTCTCATTGCGCCAGAGAAGGTCTCCGAACAAATAGAGTCACTCATAAACATTGGCACCCACGAAGGGTGGATGCCCGATGCTCGAAGCGGTAATCGTAGTGGCTTGGTACAAGGAGGTACAAACTACGATGTAATGATTGCCGACGCTTGCGTTAAAGGTATTTTAGATGGCGTTGATTTAGAGAAGGCCTTATCTTTAATGCTCCACTCTGCCAACACAGAACCGGAATATCCACGACTTTATGGCCGTGGTGGTATTTCTCAATACAACTCAAACGGATATATTCCACATTCTATTGAGCGTTCTGGTTCTCGACAAGTCGAATATGCTTATTGCGACTTTGCCATTGCCACCGTTGCAGAATATCTAGGACACCATGATATAGCTTGCGATTACTACAAACGCAGCCAACGATGGATGAATCTTTGGAACAAAGACGCATCACACGATGGGTTTTGTGGATTCATTTGGCCAAAGAGCGAAAATGGAGAATGGAAAGAGGGGTACAATCCATTGACTTTGAGTATATGGAATGGTGTTTTCTATGAAGGCAGTTCTTGGCAATATTCACTCTATGCACCGCACGACATTGCAAAGCTCATTGAATTGTGTGGCGGTAAAGAACGTTTTGTAGAACGACTGAATCACTTTTTTGAGCATGGAATGAATGATGAACTCCCTGGACACAAAGGGTTTTACAATGTAGGCAATGAGCCGTCTTTTCTTACCCCCACTCTCTACACTTGGGCCGGTCGTTATGACCTTACGGCCAAATGCGTCCGCAATATTTTAGACAGATATTTTTCTACGGGACGTAGTGGCTTGCCCGGAAATGACGATTCTGCATCAACCGGATCTTGGTGTGCGCTCCACCTATTGGGGCTCTATCCCAACGCTGGCCAGAATTACTATCTGCTGACATCCCCACAGATAAATGAAGCAACGCTACATCTTGCAAATGGAAAGGATTTCAAGATTGTGGTTCGTAATGCATCAAAGGAAAATATTTATATTCGCTCGGCTCGACTCAATGGCAAGCCCTATAATAAGGCTTGGATTACCCACCTTGACATTGTTGCAGGTGGCAAGTTGGAATTGATAATGGGGGCGACACCATCCAATTGGGGACGAAAAGAGCTTCCTCCATCATTGAGTGATAAAAAATGAGTTATAAAAAAACAACGCTGAGTATATTCAAATTGAGCAGAAAGAATTAACTTTGCGTTAAACAAAATCAATTTAGGTTAGAGCAGTTATGTCAGAATTGAGATTTCGAGTTATTGAGAGCGCCTTCGAGAAGAAGGCAATCAAAGCACCAACTCCTTCGGCACGCCCCTCGGAGTACTTTGCAGAGAACGTGTTTGACCGCCCCAAAATGGCGCAATATCTCCAAGAATCTCAATATCAACAATTGGTTGATAGTATCGACCGTAAACTCCCCTTAACCATTGAGATAGCCGATGCTGTTGCGGATGCAATGAAGCGCTGGGCCATCGACAAAGGAGCAACCCACTACACCCACTGGTTTCACCCCCTCACGGAAGGCACTGCCGAGAAGCACGACGCCTTCATTCAGTATGACGGTAAGGGAGGTATTGTAGAGGAGTTTTCCGGCAAAGTGCTCATTCAGCAGGAGCCCGATGCATCGAGTTTCCCCAG
>JAFYRC010000005.1 GCA_017547065.1 Tidjanibacter sp. | reverse complement strand
CCCCCGTTCAGAGTAGGGATCGCTTGTTGGTTGTAGCCCTTAACCACGAGGGCATTGAAGCACAGCAGACCACCATGGAGGGCGAGAGGCTCTCGGGGCTGTTGCTCAAAAATCGCCTTGCAACCCACTTCTCTACTCCGCTGTTTGGAGGTAGGAATAACACCCGATTAGTGGCCGATGTGGACTATCAGGGTGTGGTGGCCAATCCCTACGGCGGCGTTGGCGTTGTGGGCGAGCGCAGTGTGCTGGACAATAACGCCCTGCGTGGCGACGTGAAGGTGTCGGGCACCTTTGCCGACACACTTCCCTTGTCCTACACAGCACGCCTGAGGGGTAACTATGCGCTGGCAAACTACGCTCCCGGTGAGTCGGTCGAGGATGGGTCTATGTGGCGCTTCTGTGTGGACTATGCGCTGGATGGACTCGATAGTATCAAGAGGTGGCTCCCGAATAGGGTGACGCTCTATTACTACGGCGTGCGCTCCACGGGCGTGAGTCCCTATTTCGATACCTCCGTGACCTTTGTGCCCGAGTGGCACTTCCGCATCGGGGAGTGGGTGCCTGTGAATATTATGGCCGGCTATGACTATATGGTCTACCGTGGTGCGGTGCAGAGTTGGAGGGGCCTTGTGGGCTCGGTGGATGTGGCTTGGGAGAAGAACCCCAAGTTGATTCCATGGGTGAAGATTAGTAACGACATTGACGCCGGACTCCTTGCGCCAACCCTTTGGAATGCCCCCTATCACAACCTTCTGCCCACCGACTCGCGCAAAGTCTACCGTGGCGAGGCGGGTGTGAAAGGCGCGCTGGGTGCCTTTGCCTACGAATTGAAGGGTGGTTTTGACCACTACTCGAAATATTTCTACACCCAGGTGATGGAGGGCTCGCCCATACTGCTGTGGGGTGCCGACGCTGCGGGATTGGATATGTGGTATGCCGAGGGCGCCTTTGTTTGGCAACCTCTCCGCACCCTCTCGGTGGAGGGCGGTGTGAGGTGGAACACCCCTCGCTTCCACTCGGTGGAGGCCGAGGTGGGCAACCACGCCTACTCCATCCGTGAACTCACGGGCTACTTGGCTGTGAATTATTCGCCCATCGAAAAACTGCACCTTACACTCGGTGCCAAGGCTGCTACGGCCACCAGCGCCCAGTTGCTGTGTGCCAACTTCCGTGTGGGCGAGGTGGAGATGCCCGCCTACGTGGACCTCGGTTTGAGGGCCGAGTATGATGTGAACGATAGGTTTGTGGTGTGGCTGCGTGGCGACAACCTCCTGAACCAAGAGATCTACGAGTGGGCCACCTATCGCCAGCTCGGCATTTCGGGTCGTGCGGGTGTGAGCGTGAGCTTCTAAAACTCGGCGATACATATAACAAGAGCCCCATCTTCCGCGGAAGATGGGGCTCTGTTGTTATTCGGTGGTAAGCCTCTCGAAAATGCTCTCGAAGTGGCTACGCAACAGGTCGGGTTGAGCTATTATGGCTCGCAACTCGGCCAGACGAGTGGCGTTGTCGGAGTGGGGGATGTAGAGTTTGAGGTAGCCCCCGTGGTCATACTTTTCGTGGAGGTGACCCACAAAGCGCTGCCAATGTTCCTCGCGCGAGAGGGCGGGGTAGTGGGCAAGGCCATATTGTACCGTGCGGAGCATTACAACCTCGGGCACAATCTGTCGGTCGGCCTCCGCCACAATGGCACCATAGATGGTGCGGGGCGGATGGGAAGAGGAGGCTCGGTGGTCCTCCACAGCCTCACGCATCGTGTGGAGCTGTTCGTTGCTAAACCAACGCTTCATAGCATCGTCCTCCACGAGCATACGGCCCGAAGATATGTGGTGCAACTCACGGCCCTCACACAGCCCTATGTCGTGCCACGCAGCAATGGCGTAGATCATATTGGGGTCTACGTCGTAGTGGACCGCCAGGGCCATACTACGCTCTATGACGCCCTCGACGTGATCCCTGCGGTGGGCAGCATCGTAGGCCTCATAGCGGGGCAATAGGTGTGCCTCGATGTGGGCGACAAGTTCGGGGTTAGGGGTCATCGTGGGAGCCTATTTTATGCACCTATAATATACACCCAAGGGGAGCGATTTACCTGCCTGGTCGGTAAAGTATAGCTCGCCAAACTGCTCAAACGAGGGGTTTGGAAGGAGCTGGTTGACGGCACTCTTGGCCAACATTGCCGAGAGGCCCATGGAGTAGAGGTTCAACACCAAGAAACCGCCCTCGGTGAGCAACTCTGCACACAGCGAGAGCATCTCCGAGATGTTCTGTTCGAGCACCCACTTTTCACCCTCGGGGCCACGGCCATAGGCGGGAGGGTCGAGAATGATACCCTCGTAGCGGTGGCCACGCTTAACCTCCCTGCGGGCAAATTTCAGCGCATCTTCCACCACCCAGCGGATACCCTCGATGTGGCTTGCCTCGCTGTTTTCCCTCGCCCAACTGATGCACTGCTTCACGCTGTCGACGTGGGTAACCTCTCCGCCCGCAGCTGCAGCCGCAAGCGACGCACCACCAGTGTAGGCAAACATGTTGAGCACCTTGGGACGCACGCCACCCCTACATTTCTCGGCCATAGCGTTCACCCTCTCGAAGATGAAATTCCAGTTCTCGGCCTGCTCGGGGAAGATACCCACGTGTTTGAACGAGGTGAGGCCCAGGCGCATGCGGATGCGCTTACCGCCCACTCTGTGGCCAATAAACCACTGGTCGGGCTGGGTGGGTTTCAAGTTCCACCTGCCGCGCTCGTCGCCACCGCCCTTCTCCCTGACGAAGGAGGCAGTGGCCATCCTTGCCCACTCCGACTCGGGGAGTGTGCGGTGCCAGATGGCTTGTGGCTCGGGACGGCGAGTGATATAGCGGCCGAAGCGTTCGAGCTTCTCGAAGTTGCCACAGTCGATGAGTTCATAATCTTCCCACACGGGAGTAAGCAGTTCGGGACTCTTCATATAGTGTGTTGTTTGTTTACTTTTCTATCTCTTTATTACGTGCATCATGCAGGCCTTGCAGTCGAAGCGCAGGCGGTACTCGTCGTCGCCGTGGCGCAGGGTGAGTGGCTCGCGTAACGAGGAGCCCTTCAAAAGGCAATGGCCAATCTCGCGGCGGATGCAGTAGGGAGTGCGCATAACCTCCACGTCCGTAAGGTCGGGTTGCAGGTCGTAGCCCTCGTCGATATACTCCACACCGTGGTCGGTGTAGAACTCCCTTGCCAGCGAGTTGACCACGTTGTGGTCGCCACGTAGGTGGCGGATGGGGTAGGCTACGGATTTATCCTCGGTGGCAATATTCTTCGCCGGACGCTGTGCCATTCTCTCCTGTTCCATGCGCTCTTGCACATCCCTACGTAGGCCGTTGAGCACAGAGGTGGGAAGAAATGGTACATCGCCTTTCAATTCAATCTTCACATCCACCACGTCAAAGGGCGACGTGCCACTCTTTGAGAGTGCACTCTGTATGTTCGCCAGGGCGGTGTCGGGCTTGGTTGCGGTGTCAAAACTCTGCGTGAGGGTGCTCTCCACCTTGTTGCCGTCCTCGTCGTGGGCTGTGAGAGTAATACCCTCCGTGGTGCCCGAAAGGGTGAGCCACAAGGGGAGTGAGCGGCGTGTACGAGTGGTGGCAAGGGCGTCGTGGAAGGCCTTGTCGTGGTTGCGGAACACCTGGGTGCCCACGGTGAGGCACTCCATACGGTTGGGCCTGATGCGACCCTCCTCTGCGGTGTTGATGTTGGTGCCGTAGAGCTTACCTTCGTGGGTGTAGCAAATGCCGTCGCCGGCGTGGAGTTCCACCTTGCGGTCGAGCACGAACCAACCCCTACCGATGTTATTCACCTTGCCAATGGGCTCGCCCATGGCTTTGGGCGTGTCGAAGGTGGCAAGGCCCGAGCGACGACCCCCAAAAACATAGTCGCCACCATTACGGGTGAAAGTCTTGGCCGGCGAGGGGGTAAAGTCGATGGCTGAGTGGCCCTGCGAGCCCCTCTTGATGTGGGGGCGGGTGGCGAGAGCTTTGTCGAGCAGGCGGCTGTAATGGGCGGTGATGTTACGCACATAGGCCTCATCTTTGAGCCTGCCCTCGATTTTCAGCGACACAACACCCATGTCCAACAACTCTCCAATGTGGGCCGACATATCCATATCCCTCACCGAAAGCAGGTGGGCACCCTTGCGGATGATTTTACCTCCGCCGTCCACGAGGTCGTAGGTTTGGCGGCAGGGCTGGCTACACTCGCCACGGTTGCCACTACGGTGGCCCTGCGAGCGACTCATATAGCACCTTCCGCTACTGCACACACAGATTGCTCCGTGCACAAAGACCTCAATCTCGGCGTCGGTGGCCTTGCAAATAGCCCTCATCTCCTCGCCCGTGAGGCCCCTTTCGAGTACTACACGGCTGAAACCCGCACGTCCCAGGAAGGCAACACCTTCGGGTGTCGCGTTGTGCATCTGGGTGGAGGCGTGCAACTCGGCTCCCACGAGGCCCATACGGAGGTAGGCGGTGTCTTGCACGATGAGTGCATCCACGCCCGCATCGATGGCAGCCTGGGCAATGTTGCGAGCTTCGGTGAGCTCGTGCTCATAGACTATGGTGTTGAGCGTCATATAGAGCCTTGCACCAAACAAGTGGGCATACTCGGCCGCCTTGCGCACATCGTCGAGCGAGTTGGTAGCAGTAGCACGTGCACCCAGGCTCGGACCGCCCATATATACTGCATCGGCACCGCTGTCAATAGCGGCGCGCGCAGTGGCAAGGTCTTTTGCCGGAGCAAGTAACTCTACGTATTTCATAGGTCTAACGTCTAACGTCAATTCAATTACTAATTAGTAAAGAGTAATTAGTAAATATTTTACACTTTCTGCTCTTTTTGCTCTTTGTTGCCCTTTCCAGACAGACCCCTCCGCCCTTCGGGCACCTCCCCTCACTTAGTGGAGGAGTCGTTGTAGGGTTCGGTGTGG
>JAFYRC010000058.1 GCA_017547065.1 Tidjanibacter sp. | reverse complement strand
TTCCATCGGATATTATCACCCCCTCCAGATATATTTTCAATATTATAATGTGTGTGTTTTGTTTATTGGGGAATGATTCGTATCTTTGCAATGCAACTGAGAGACACCACGCTCTTCGAGCACCACTCTAACTTGGAGGGGTGTGGTTGTGGAGAGAGCAGAAAAGTGGGCGCGCGGGTTACATTTTTGTTACCCGTGCAGTGGTTGGGGTAAGAACGGGCTGAAGCAATCGGCTCTTTAGAGGTCGCTCATTGCGGTATTGAGGACCAGAGCCGAGTTGATTTTGTCGGCATAGGTCAGACGAACAAAGCAATCGTAGTCTTTGTGATCCATACGCAGGGTGATGGTGCCCTTTGGCGTTTTGAAGGTGGTTATATATTTGCACCTGTCAAATTTAAGTTCGTGAAATTTGCTGTTATCATCTTTAACAAAGTCCGACATCAAACCTTCAAATTTCTCCACACACGAAGCCGGTGAGCCATATTTTTGTGTGAGCATCTTTTTGAGTGCGGTATAGTCATTGTGGAGTTCGCTCCACTGCTCACGCTCGGCAAAGAATACGTCGATGGAGCAGACGAGATTGTGATTGTCGATGGTCGAAACCAGCAGTTTGCAATCTTTGAAGCCTGCAAAGTCGCCACGCATACGGGCCACTCCGTTACCTCCCGATATCAGGCGGAAGCCGGCACTTTTCATCGACTCCACATAGTGTTGCAAGGTTCCCGTGATGGGGACACCCTTGAACGCCAGGTGCTTGGCGTTGTCGGGGTTGGGTGCAGGTGCAGGAGCAGGAGCGGGCGTGGGTTTTGCCACGGGTTTTGGTGCAGGTGCTGTTTTCGTTGCAGGTGCGGGGGTAGGCTCGGAGGTGGTCTGCTCGGTTGACTTGGGGAACAGCGTGCCATCGTCGGTGGCCACATACACAACTCCCAGCACAAGGGCTACAAGGGTGAGTAGTAGAAGAAAACGTTTCATAGCGTATCTGTTTTTTTTGTCAGTTCGGTTTAATCTTACAGCAACCTCTTGACGAGGGCCCAGAGGCGGTAGGGCATATAGCGGAACGGAAGGTCGATGCAGGTGGGTGTGCTCACGACCGTGCGGGCGTGGCTGAAAGCATCGAAGCTGCGTTTGCCGTGGTAGGAGCCCATGCCCGAGTTGCCCACACCACCGAAGGGAGCACGCTCGTTGGCGATGTGCATAATGGTGTCGTTCACACACGCTCCGCCCGACGAGGTACAGCGCAGAATCTCCTTACAATCTCCCTGTGAGCCAAATATATAGAGCGCGAGTGGTTTGGGGCGAGTCGTGACAAAATCAATCACTTCATCCAGCTTTTCGAAGGTCAAGAGGGGCAATACGGGGCCGAAAATCTCCTCCTGCATAACGGCTGCATTGGGGTTGGTCACCTCCAACAGCGTGGGCTCGATGTAGCGCTCGGCGCGGTCGGTGGTGCCGCCCACGAGCACCTCTCCATCGGCAAGGTAGGCCGACACACGGTCGAAGGCTTTGTCATTTACCAGGCGTCCATAGTGGGCACTCTGGGCGATGTCGGCGCCGTGCAGGCGGTGGAGTTCCTTGCGGAAGGCCTCCACAAAGGACTCTTTCAGGGAGGAGTGAATGAGGAGGTAGTCGGGTGCGATGCAGGTTTGGCCCGCGTTGAGGCTCTTACCCCACGCAATGCGCTTGGCGGCCCTCGCCACGTCGGCACTACGGCACACAATCGTGGGGCTCTTACCGCCCAGTTCCAACACCACGGGGGTGAGGTTGCGGGCTGCGGCCTCCATAACGGTGTGGCCCAACGAGGGGCTGCCCGTGAAGAATATCAGGTCGAACTGCTGTTCGAGCAGTGCGGTATTCACGTCGCGGTGTCCGCCCACGGCAAAGATATATCGCTCCTCGAAGGTGAGTCCGATCATCTGCTCCAACACCCTCGATACGTTGGGTACCGCGGGCGAGGTTTTTAGAACTGCCGTACATCCCGCCGAAATGGCACCCACGAGTGGGTTGAGTAGGAGCTGCACGGGGTAGTTCCAAGGGGAGATGATGAGCGAGGTACCGAGGGGCTCGGAGAGCACTCGGGTGCGCGAGGGGGTCATCTTCAAGGGCGTGGGAATTCTTTGCGGACGCATCCAACGGCGCAGGTTGCGGAGGTGGTTGCGGATTTCGCCCTGCACGATGCTTATCTCAGTGAGGATGGCCTCCTGGGGCGATTTGTGGAGGTCCTTCCAAAGAGCCTCACAGAGAGGACCTTCCCACTCGATGAGGGCCTCTTGCAAGCGGCGTAACTGCCTCCTGCGGAACGAATAGGGGAGGGTTGCTCCCGAATGGTAATATGCTCGTTGTGCCTCCACTTTGGCACCCAAAAATTCGGATAATTGGCTCATGACTGTTGGCTCTTATGGTGTTACTCCTTTGCCAAAGGTACAACCAAAAAACCGACCAACAAAGCTCGGCGGTGCATATTTGATACAATTTTTGTATATTTGCATGTTGCACATAGTAATAACGAACAATAAATACACATAGATTATGGCACTCGAACAACAGATTCAAAACGATATTGCAGCCGCAATGAAGGCTCGCAATCAGGTGAAACTCGACGCACTCCGTGCAGTGAAGTCGGCAATCCTCATCGCCAAGACCGCCGGTGCGGGCATTGAGCTCACCGACGCCGACATTGTGAAGATTATGCAGAAGCAGGTAAAGCAGCGCCGCGAGTCGGCCGAGATGTACACCTCGGCAGGCCGCCCCGAGTTGGCCGAGGCAGAGTTGGCACAGGCTGCTGCCATTGAGGAGTACCTCCCCAAGCAGTTTACTCCCGAGGAGTTGGAGGCTAACCTGAGGGCTCTGATGGCCGAGTTGGGCGTTGATTCGCCCCAGCAGATGGGCAAGGTTATGGGCGTGGCTACCAAGAAGTTCGCAGGCCTGGCCGATGGTCGTGCCATCAGCGAAATGGTCAAGAAGATTCTTGCTTAATAAAAAAAGACTCGGCAGTTTTGCCGAGTCTTTTTTTGTCGACCGTCGACCGACAACCGTCAACCGACTTTTTTAGGGGCCTTAAAGACATTAAAGTCCCTAAACTCCCTATCCTCCCTAATTTTCAATTTTCAATTCGCTGACTATTTTTTGAAGGCGAAATAGACCGCTGCGAGGATGAAGAAGAACGACACAATGTAGTTCCAGCGGAAGGTCTCGGTTTTGAACAACACGAGGGCCAGTACCGTGAAGACAACCAGCGAGATACACTCCTGGATGATTTTCAGCTGGAAGAGGCTGAAGGGGCCGCCGCTACCGATGAAACCTATGCGGTTGGCGGGGATTGTGAGGCAGTACTCAAAGAAGGCCACGCCCCAGCTCAACAGGATGATGATGAAGAGCGGAAAGGGGTCTTTGCCACCATTCATATCTCGCAGTTTGAGGTTGCCATACCAAGCGAAGGTCATAAAGACATTCGACAGCACCAACATTCCGATTGTTACTATTCCTTTCATTTTTTTCTTACGCTATTTGCTATTGGCCGTTGGCTAATTAGTAAATATTTTTGACGGTCGACGGTCGACGGTCGACGGTTGACGTTAAATATCGTGCGAGAGTGGTGGGGGAACAACCTCCGAGAAGTCGAAATCTGCCCACCTTTCGGCCGTGTAGTCGAGCAGCGAACGTATCTCGTCGGGGTCGTAGGAGGTCACCAACTTGATGCGCGTCTGCTTGAAATCGGGAAGTCCCTTGAAGTAGTTGGAGAAGTGGCGGCGCATCTCGATAATGCCCACAAAGTCGCCCTTTGCGGCAAGCGAAAGTTCGAGGTGGTGCTTGGCAATCTCCACACGCTCGGGCACGGAGGGTTGAGGCATCAACTCGCCCGTGTCGATGAAGTGGCGACACTCACGGAAAATCCACGGACGGCCATAGGTTGCACGGCCAATCATCACAGCATCCACTCCATAACGGTCGAAACACTCGGCCGCCCTCTGAGGGGTGGTTACGTCGCCATTGCCGAT
>JAFYRC010000057.1 GCA_017547065.1 Tidjanibacter sp. | reverse complement strand
CCTCGCCCGACCACGGTGTGGGATATGATATCGCAGGTAAGGGCGTGGCCGACGAGAGCTCGATGCGCAATGCAATTTATATGGCGGTGGATATCTTCGAGAGCCGCCGCATGGAGGCCGCCTATGCTGCCAACCCCCTCAAACACCACGAGCGTGAGCGTGGCGGCAGGGATGCCAACGTGAGGGACATCAAGGAATTGAAGGGCGAATAGTAAGGAAAAATACGATAATAAAAAGATAACAGGGGCGGTAGGCCGCAGGTCGTATTGCGGTGCCCCACAAACACTAACAAAACATTATGAAACAAATCAAAATTACTTTTCCCGATGGCAACATTCGTGAGTATGCCGAGGGAATCACTGCGTTGCAAATCGCAGAAGGTATCAGCCCACGCTTGGCTGCCGATGTACTTTCGGCCACTGTGAATGGTGAGGTTGTGGATGTGACCGCACCCATCTTGGGCGATGCAACACTCAAACTCAACAAGTGGGAGGACGAAGAGGGTAAACGCACCTTCTGGCACACCTCGTCGCACTTGCTGGCCGAGGCTTTGCAGGAGCTCTACCCCGGCATCAAGTTCGGTATCGGTCCCAGCATCGAGAACGGTTTTTACTACGACGTGGATAGCCCCACTCCTATCACCGAGGGTGACCTTGTGAAGATTGAGAAGAAGATGGAGGAGCTTGCTCGCACCAAAGAGGATGTAGTGCGCCGCGAGGTTCCCAAGGCTGAGGCTCTTGAGACTTTCAAGGCCAAAGGCGACCAGTATAAAGTAGAGCTGATTGAGGCCCTCGAGGATGGCAAGATTAGCTTCTACACTAACGGCTCGTTTACCGACCTCTGCCGTGGTCCCCACTTGCCCAACACCGGTGCTATCAAGGCTATCAAGCTCACCAGCATCGCAGGTGCTTATTGGAGGGGTGACGAGAAGAATAAGATGCTTACCCGTATCTACGGTGTAACCTTCCCCAAGAAGGCTCTTCTTGATGAGTACCTGGCAGTGCTCGAGGAGGCAAAGAAACGTGACCACCGTAAACTTGGCAAGGAACTTGAACTCTTTACCTTCTCGCAGAGGGTAGGTCAGGGTCTTCCTTTGTGGTTGCCAAAGGGTGCCGATTTGAGGGGCCGCTTGGAGAACTTCCTGAAAGCTGTGCAGAAGAAATATGGCTATGAGCAGGTAATCACTCCCCACATTGGTCAGAAGGATCTCTATGTAACTTCGGGCCACTATGCAAAGTATGGTAAGGACTCGTTCCAACCCATCCACACTCCCTATGAGGGTGAGGAGTTCCTCTTGAAACCTATGAACTGCCCCCACCACTGCGAGATTTTCAAATTCAAACCTCGCTCCTACAAGGACCTCCCCCTGCGCTTTGCAGAGTTTGGTACCGTGTATCGCTATGAGCAGAGTGGTGAGTTGCACGGACTTACCCGTGTGAGGGGATTTACCCAGGATGACGCCCACCTCTTCGTGCGCCCCGACCAGTTGTTGGAGGAGTTTGAGAACGTTATCGATATCGTGCTCTACATCTTCAAGACTTTGAAGTTTAATGAGTTTACTGCACAGATTTCGCTCCGCGATCCCAACAATAAGGAGAAATATATCGGTACTGACGAGAACTGGGAGAAGGCCGAGCAGGCTATCATTCAGGCTTCGGCGGAGAAGGGTCTTAACACCGTGGTTGAGTATGGTGAGGCTGCCTTCTATGGTCCCAAGTTGGACTTCATGGTTAAGGACGCCATCGGCCGTAAGTGGCAGTTGGGTACCATCCAGGTGGACTACAACTTGCCCGAGAGGTTCGATTTGACCTACACCGGTGCTGACGACAAACCCCACCGCCCCATTATGATTCACCGTGCCCCCTTCGGCTCGATGGAGCGTTTTGTGGCAGTATTGTTGGAGCACACCGGTGGTAAGTTCCCCTTGTGGCTGGCTCCCACCCAGTGCGTTGTGTTGCCAATCAGCGAAAAATATAACGATTACGCAGAAAAAGTTTCGAAATATCTAAATAATTGCGATATTCGCAGTGAGATTGACAACCGTAACGAGAAGATTGGTCGAAAGATACGCGACAATGAGTTGAAGAAAATCCCCTTCCTGCTCATCGTTGGTGAGAAGGAGGAGAGCGAGAATTTGGTATCCGTACGTCAGCAGGGTGTTGGCGACAAGGGTCAGATGAGCGCCGACGCTTTTGCCGAGATGATCAAAGAGGCAGTTGCCGCAGAGATCGACAATCAGTAGTCCGGGGACGATAAGTAATAAACAAAATACTCTAACACACACACTTTTTTTAGATTAGGATGGCAGTACCTTACAGACCAAAACCGACCTATCCACAACAGCAGCGCCCCCAGCAGGGACCTCAGTCGAAGCAGCAGGGCGAGCACCGCATCAACAACCAGATTACCGCTCCTCAGGTGAGGGTGGTGAGCGACGAGCTTGAGGGTGCACAGGTGATGTCTATCAAAGAGGCTCTTCTTCTGGCCGACCAGATGGAGTTGGACCTCATTGAGATTTCGCCCAAGGCAGATCCCCCAGTGTGCCGCATTGCCGACTACCAGAAATTCCTTTACCAGCAGAAAAAGAAGGCAAAGGAGATCAAGGCTAAACAGGCAAAGGTGGTAATCAAAGAGATTCGTTTTGGTCCCCAGACGGACGACCACGACTACAACTTCAAGCTCCGTCACGCGCAGAACTTCTTGCAGGAGGGCGCAAAGGTGAAGGCATACGTCTTCTTCCGTGGCCGTTCGATTGTGTTCAGCGAGCAGGGACAGATTCTGTTGTTGCGCTTTGCTACCGACCTTGAGGAGTATGGCAAAGTGGAGATGATGCCCAAGTTGGAGGGTAAGCGCATGACTATGATGCTTGCTCCAAAATCCAAGAAATAGACCGTAGGCCTATTATACTATTTGAAAACGAAGAGCGAACCCGTGTGGGTCCGCTCTTCGTTTTTTTGCAGTGGAACGAGGCCCCTGCCTATACCTAAATTATATATATAAGCCATGCCAACAACCACGCCACGGCTGTGTTGTAGATGAGTGTGAACCACATCCAGCCTGCACTTCCCGTTTCGGACTTGATGCTCGAAAGGGTGGCGATGCAGGGGAAAAAGAGCAGGATGAAGACCATGAACGAGAGAGCCGAGCGGGGTGTGAACCCACTGCGCGTGGTGATGTTGTCCGACAGCGAAGTGACGCTGTCGCCACCATAGAGCACAGCCATTGTGCTCACAACTAATTCCTTGGCAGGAATACTGGTGATGAGCGCGGCACTTGCCCTCCAATCCAATCCAAGGGGGCGCATCACGGGCTCCACAAACTTACCCATGCGTCCCATCAGTGAGTTTTCAAACTGTGCCGCTGCGGCGTTGGCCTCGGCTACCAGTTCGGCTGTTGTGTCGGCCTGGCCGGCAATGTTGGGCTCACTTGCGGGGCGGGGGAAGTAGCTCAAAAACCATATCACCACGGTGGCCAGCAGAATGGTGGTGCCAATCTTACGCACATACTGGGCGCACTTGTCCCACATGTGTTGCAGGGTGGCGCGCAGAGTGGGCCAGCGATAGGGCGGAAGCTCCATAACGAAGGGCGTTTCGTCCTTCTTGAACTTCACAAGTCGGAGCAGTTTTGCTGTGAGGAAGGCAACCAACATGCCTCCCAGATAGAGTCCGATGAGTACCGTTGCTGCGTGTTTGGGGAAGAATGTGCCGGCCAACAGGATAAATACGGGCAGGCGGGCACTACACGACATAAAGGGTGTTACGAGTATGGTAATCAGCCTACTACTGCGGCTCTCGATGGTGCGCGCAGCCATAATTGCGGGCACGTTGCAACCGAAGCCCATGATGAGCGGAATGAACGACTTGCCGTGGAGTCCCATGCGGTGCATCACCTTGTCCATGATGAAGGCCGCGCGGGCCATGTAGCCCGAGTCCTCCATGAGGGAGATGAATAGGTAGAGGATGAGAATGTTGGGTAGGAACACGGCCACACTACCCACACCTCCGATGATTCCGTTTACAACCAAATCGCGTAGGGCTCCGGCGGGCATTATTGTCCACAGCCACTCGCCCAGCAGACTAAAACCCTTCTCAATCCACGCTTGTGGGTAGGCGCCGAGGGAGAAGGTGGAGTAGAACATCAGCCACACAATGGCAAGGAATATGGGAAAGCCGAGCCACTTGTTGGCCACCAGGCGGTCGATGCGTCGGGTGCGTCGGCCCACATCCTCGCTACCTTCTTGGAGCGTTTCTTCCAATGCACCCGCAATGAAACCATACTTGCGGTCGTTGAGGGCACTCTCCACGTCACAACCGAGGGCCTTCTCAAGTTTTTGTGCCGCACTCTTTGCAGAGCGTTGCCAGCGAGGGTAGGAGGGGCAGTGTTGCTGGAGAAGCTCACAGGCCTCCTTGTCGCCTTCGAGCAACTTCACAGCCCAGTAGCGAATGGGGAACTGCTTGGGTGCCTCGCCCGTGGCACGGATGTCGTCCGAGAGGAGGCGTATGGCCTCCTCGATGTGGGTGCCATAGTTGATGTGTACGTGGCGGGCTACTTCGTTGCGACCCTCGAAGAGCTCAATTATGGCATCCAACAGCTCCGTGAGTCCAAATCCACTCTTGGCAATGGTTGGTATCATTGGGATACCAATCATTGCACCCAGAGCCTTGTAGTCCAACACGGCACCGCTGGCCTGCAATTCGTCATACATATTCAGAGCTACCACCGTGCGCTGGTTGAGATCAATGAGCTCGGTGGTCAAAAGGAGGTTGCGCTCCAAGTTGCTCGACACCACAGCGTTGAGAATAACGTCGGGCATCTGCTCATAGAGGTGCTTGCGTACATAAACCTCCTCGGGCGAGTAGGCCGAGAGGGAATAGGTGCCCGGCAGGTCGGTGATGTTTATGCGGTAGCCTTTGTAGTGCTTAACCTTATGACAGGCTTCAGCTGGCTCTGCTTGCTTGCCATCGTAGCATCTCTCACATTTATCCTCTGTATCGGTCAGAAGGTGG
>JAFYRC010000056.1 GCA_017547065.1 Tidjanibacter sp. | reverse complement strand
GTGATGTTTATGCGGTAGCCCTTATAGCTGAATCGGCTACGCTTGGCATCCACCGTAACGCCACTGTAGTTACCAACGTGCTCGCTACTGCCCGATAGGGCGTTGAAGAGCGAGGTTTTACCACTATTGGGGTTGCCCACGAGGGCCACATTTATCTCGTTACGACGGGGAGTGTTGGTCGAGCGATGGCCACACCCACTCACACTGCAACCCTCGCAGAGGTTGTTGCATGCAAAGCCACCCACGGGCTCCAAGTGGAGGTCGGCCTCTTCACGGGGGAGCACCTCAATCATCTCGGCCTCGCTGCGACGTAGGGATACGTCGTAGCCCATAATGTTGTACTTCACGGGGTCGTTCATGGGCGAGTCGAGCACCGAGCGCACCACCTGCCCACGCACAAAGCCCATCTCCATTATGCGCTTGCGGAAGCCACCGTGTCCGGCGACCTTTATGATGACGGCCTCTTGGCCATTTTCTAATTGCGAAAGTTTCATTCTGTTACCAAACATTTTGCACGGGTGCAAAATTACTCCACCCCGCCCACCCAGTCAATACCCAAAAGTAGGTAAATTGGGGCTGTTGGCTATTAGCTGTTGGCTACCTCTTTTGTGGCCAAAAAATAAAAATTCTCAATTCTCAATTCTCAATTCTCAATTTTATTTGTATCTTTGCGGCCGCAAGCGACTATGGGGGACGGTGAGATTGCATGAACCGTACTGAGTGTCGCCCAAGTAAACATTAATTTTTAATACATTTAAGCACTATGCAAACTATTCAGATTAACGCTGTTAAGCGTGACCAGTTCGGCAAAAAGAGCGCAAAAGACATCCGTCGCGAGAGCCTCATCCCCTGCGTAATCTACGGTAACGGTGGCGAGACCATCCACTTCTCCGTTGAGGCTGCAGAGGCAAAGAAGATCCTCTACACTCCCAAAACCTACATCATCGAGATCAATATCGATGGTACCGTTGTTAAGGGTGTAATGCGTGAGACCCAGTTCCACCCCGTTAAGGACTACTGCCAGCACATCGATTTCTACCGCGTAGCTGAGGGCAAACCCGTATCGGTTGAGCTCCCCATCGCTCTCGTTGGTAACTCGGAGGGTGTTAAGGCCGGTGGTAAGCTCAAAATCGAGCGCCGCAAACTCACCGTTTGTGGTTTGGAGGAGAACCTCTTGGATGAGCTCGTAATTGACATCACCGAGTTGGGTGTTGGTAAATCGATCAGCGTAGCTGACCTCAGCTTCGATGGTTTGAAGATCCTCACTCCCGCAAGCACTCCTGTGGTTTCGGTATTGGCAACTCGTCAGAGCGGTCGCTAAAAAATGATTTGTTGCGGGTGACTTTTGCACCGCACTTCAATAGGTGGCTTCCTCATTTGCGCAAGCAAACTGCGGAGCCACCTTTTCGTTTGGCACAAAATTCCCCGCGCAAAAATCATTTTTACTGCTGTTGAAGGTTAGTAAGAGTGCGGACAAAATGGGGAAAGCGTCATTCTGACGCCGCCTTGCATTCATCCCGCTCTCTGCATTTTTTGTCCAACGTCTAACGTAATGGCCTAGTTGCCCTAGCAGCCCTATCTTTCTACGCCCACTACGCAAAAAATATTTACTAATTACTCTTTACTCTCTACTAATTACTAAGTTGCTTCGCACGTGCGAACGTGTCAGTTTAGGGTGTCGGCACGCATTTTGAGCCATAAGGGTTAGAAACAACACAAAATGAGATATGGTTAAGAAAACTAAAAACGAACAAACAACTGTAAATCAGGAGGTTTGTCAGGACGAAAACACACAAGCAACCACCGAAAATGCTACACAGCAGCAGCCTGAGGCTGACAATGTGGCAGAGCCTGCCGGCGAGCAGACTGACAAATCGGCACCTGCCACTGCCGAGAATGACGAGTGGAAAGACAAATATCTTCGCCTGAGTGCCGAGTTTGACAACTATCGCAAGCGTACCCTCAAAGAGAAGATGGATCTCATTGAGAGCGGTGGCGAGGATGTTATCAAGCTGATGCTCGGTGTGATGGACGACTTTGGTCGTGCCCTTGCGGCTATGCAGAATGCCACCGATGTGGCTGCCGTGAGGGAGGGTGTGGAACTCATTGCCCAGAAGATGACCGACGCGCTCAAAATCAAGGGTGTGAGTGAGATTGAGGCCATTGGTCAGCCCCTCGACACCGACCTGCACGAGGCTGTGGCCAAGTTCCCCGCCGGCGACGACAAGAAGGGTCTTGTGATTGACGTGGTACAGAAAGGTTACAAGCTCAAAGATAAGGTTATACGTTACGCAAAAGTGGTTGTAGGCGACTAATGGCGAGCACATCTTGTGGGTAATTTCTGCGTTACGCTTTTGATTTTGCTTCCTCATTTACGTTTGTAAACTGCGGAGCAAAATCAAAACCAAGTCTTGAAATTCCCTCGCAATATGCACTCGCTGGGAGGTGGGCGGCCTCACTTCCTAAAAGTTGCAATGAAAAAAAAGACGTTAGACATTTGTCGTTTGACGTTAGACAAAAGAAGAAAAAATGGCAAAACGTGATTACTATGAAGTGCTTGGTGTTGAGAAGAACGCCAGCGCAGACGAAATAAAGAAGGCCTATCGCAAGGCGGCGGTGAAGTATCACCCCGACAAAAACCCAGGAGATAAGGAGGCCGAGGAGAAGTTCAAGGAGGCGGCCGAAGCCTACGATGTGCTCTCCAACGACGATAAGCGTGCACGCTACGACCAGTTTGGCCACGCCGGTATGGATGGTGGCGCTGCGGGCGGTGGCTTTGGCGGCTTTGGTGGCGGTGGCTTCACCATGGACGACATCTTCCGTAACTTTGGCGACATCTTCGGTGGCCACTTTGGTGGAGGTTTTGGCGGCGGTGGTAGCCGTGGCGGTAGGAGTGTCAACCGTGGTAGCGACCTGAGGGTGAAGGTGAAACTCACACTCAAAGAGGTTGCCGAGGGTTGCACCAAGAAGATTAAGATCTCCAAACTTATGGCCTGCGACCAGTGTGGCGGTTCGGGTGCCAAGGACTCCAATTCCTACTCCACCTGTCCCAACTGTAATGGTGCCGGCTACACAATCGAAACCGTCAACAGCTTCTTCGGTAGGGCCCAGACTCAGAGGGTGTGCCCCACTTGTGGTGGCGAGGGTAAGGTGATTACGTCGCCCTGCTCGAAGTGCCGTGGCGAGGGTGTTGTCAGGGGCGAAGAGGTTGTGGAGATCCGCATCCCTGCGGGTGTTGCCGAGGGCATGCAGCTGTCGGTGAGCGGCAAGGGTAATGCTGCCCGCCACGGAGGTGTCAATGGCGACCTGCTGGTGGTTATCGAGGAGGAACACAACCCCGAGCTCATGAGGGATGGTAACGACTTGATTCACAACTTGAAAATCCCCGTAACAACCGCCATTCTTGGTGGCGAGGTGGAGGTTCCCACCATCGACTCCAAGGCTCGCATCAAGATCGCTGCGGGTACCCAGGCTGGCAAGGTGTTGCGCCTGAAAGGCAAGGGTCTGCCCGAGGTGAATGGTTATGGCAGGGGCGATATCTTGGTGGTTGTGGATGTGATTATCCCCGCAAAAATCAATAGCGAGGAGAAGAAATTGCTCGAAAAACTCGCTGCTCAGCCCAACTTCAAAAAGACCGACACGGTGCGTGGTGAGCAGAATATTTTTGAGAGGATGCGTAATTTTTTCGGATAAAATAACGTATTTTTGTAGGCGGGCCTTCGGTTTCGCCGTGAAGTACAACCCACAAAAAACCAAGAAGAATGTTTGGAATAGGTCAGTCGTTGAGGCGTAAGCCCCGTCAGTTTAGCTACAACCCCCGCTACTACGATGCCGAGCAGGAGGCTCGCAATCAGCGCCGTATAGAGCTCGGACACGCCCCCAAAGAGGAGGAGGACCGAGAGCGTAAGCCCGGAGATTTGCTCCGTGCGCGCAGTGAGCGTCGCCAGCAGGAGGCCGAGCGCTCGATGGCTTCACGTCGCCAGAGCAACAAGATGCGCTTGTTGTTTGTGGTGTTATTGGTGGTTGGCGTGGTGATGCTGACAAAATCGATTATTGAAACTTTCAATTTTTAGGCCGATGGGTGAGGACTCTATTGTGAGCCTCTTACACCCCGAAGCCGATTAAGGAATAGTGCTGTGTGCGCCCTCGTGCGCACATTTGCATACACGCGCGCGAGCGCACACATAACTCAACAACAGAGAAGAGAATGAAGATTAGACTTTTGCCCGATTGTGTGTCGAATCAGATTGCTGCCGGAGAGGTTGTGGGTAACCCTTCGTCGGTGGTCAAGGAGATGACCGAGAATGCCATTGATGCGGGTGCTACGCTCGTAACTGTGGGCTTTCGTGCCGACGGTAGGGAGCTCATACAGGTGACCGACAATGGCGAGGGTATGGAGCCTGCCGATGCAAGGCTCGCCTTCGACAAGCACGCAACCAGCAAAATCACCTCCCTGGATGATATCTACCGCCTCTCGACCTTTGGTTTCAGGGGCGAGGCTTTGGCTTCGATTGCTGCGGTGTCGCAGGTGGAGCTGACCACACGCACGGCCGATGAGGAGTTGGGCGTGAAAATTGTTGTGGAGGGAGGTAAGTTTGTGTCGCAGGAGGCTGTGGTGGCTCCCCAGGGCTCCACTTTCAAGGTGCGTAACCTCTTCTTCAATGTGCCTGCCCGCAGGAAGTTTATTGAGGATAGTGAGAAGGAGGCGGCAAAGATTAAGACCGAGTTCCGCAGGGTGGCGCTGTGTCACCCCGAGGTTGCCTTTGCGCTCTACAAGGACGACGCTCCGCTCTACAACCTCCCTATCGGTACGCTCAAAAGCCGCATTGCAGGACTTATGGGCAAGTCGGTGGCGGCCAATCTGTTGGAGGTTGGCACAAACACCTCGCTGGTGAAGGTGGAGGGTTTTGTGTGCCGCCCTGAGGTGGCCAAAAAGAGGGGTGCCGATCAGTATCTCTTCATCAACGGACGATTCTTCAAGAGCCCCTACCTGCATAAAGCGGTGGTGATGGCCTACGATAAACTCATTCCCGCAGGCGTTCAACCCTCCTATTTCCTCTACCTTACGGTGGATACCGACAGGGTGGATGTGAACGTACACCCCCAGAAGACGGAGGTTAAGTTCTCCGACGAGGGCGCCATTTGGCAGATTCTTAATGCTGCCGTGAGGGAGTCGCTGGCCAAGACGGGTGTGATTCCGATGATGGACTTCGAGGACGAGGGTGAGGTTGAGATTCCCGTGTTCGACGGTAGCAAGTCGAGGAGTGCTATGCAGATGCCCTCTTCGACCTTTAACCCCTTTTACAATCCCTTTGAGAACGAGGCCTATGAGAGCGCAAACAAAGGTGCGGGTAGTAGGAGTGTGGCGGCCGGGGGCGGTCGACGCAGTGGTGGCGTGAGCGACTTCTTCGATCCCTATCCTGCAAGCGAAGAGTTGCCCGCAGAGAAGGAGTTTGACAGCTCCATTATCGAGTTTATTGAGGGCGACGGCGCAGAGGTTAATCAGGGTGAGTTGGAGCTGGAAATGGGCTCGGAGGGCTTTGTTGGAGCCGTACAGCTGGGTGGTGGTTATGTGGCAACCTCGTTGGGCGGACGCTTGGCGGTGGTAAACCTTGCCAGGGCAACCGAGGTGGTGCGCTACCGACACTACATGACAATGCTGGCCAGCGGTAACACCATGGGCCAGACCCTTCTGTTCCCCGAACGATTGGTGCTTTCGGCCGACGATGTGGAACTGCTGGGTGAAAACTACGACAACTTTGTTGCCTTCGGTTTCGACTATACCATTCAGGACGCCAACACTGTGGAGTTCTCCACTCTACCTGCCGACGTGAGCCTCGAAATGCTCGAAGAGGTTGTCTACGATATGATTGACACATTTAGGGATGGAGTCAATCTTTCGGAGAAACGTCGTAGGGAGAATGCAGCAATGCTCCTTTCGCGCACCCGCAACATCAAGGCCCTCTCGCAGGCCGAGGTAGAGGCCCTGTTGGTTGACCTGAGGGGTTGTGCCGATTGTAGCCTTACGCCCGACGGTAGGCCTGTGGTGAAGGTCTTTGAGGAGGGCGAAGTAAGAAACCTTTTCTAATTTTGAGTAACAAAAAACGGCTAATGGCTAACGGCCAACGGCCAAGAGTAGAGAAAAATGAATAGCTATTATAGAAGTCAGTTTGTAATGCCTCCGGTGGTTAAGGACCTTCTGATTATCAACGTACTG
>JAFYRC010000055.1 GCA_017547065.1 Tidjanibacter sp. | reverse complement strand
TACCGCCACAAATGGTGCCCATCACCTCAACTCCCGAGATGAGCATAATGTAGGGAAGACCCTCGTTGAGCGCAACAACCATACCCCAAAACAGAGCCGATGCCAGCACCGCAGCCACCACACCCTGCCACAGGCTATCCACCAGGAAGGGTCTCTTAATAAAGCCTTTGGATGCGCCCACGAGTTTCATCGTATTAATCAGGCCACGGCGGGAAAAGACACTCATACGAATGGTGTTACGCAGCAGTATGAGCGACACCACCAGCAGGGCCCCTCCGAAAAGGAAGAGGATGATTTTGAACTTACCGAGGTTGGTGTCCATATTATCCACCACAGCCCTCTGATAGACCACCTCGTCCACGCCCTTCCACTCGCTCACCTGGGCCTCGATGGAGTCCACCAGAGCCTTGGGCGACTCGCTGGCACGAAGCCTCACCTCATAGGAATCAGGCAGGGGGTTATAACTGAGGAACTCCTCAACGTCGCCACCCACAAACTCCTTGAACTCGGCTGCTGCTGCGGCCTTCGACACAAACACAGCCTCCCTGACGCCCTCCAATGAGCGCAACTTGTGGCCCAACTCCTCTTTTACCTCGGTGGGCTCGGTGTCGGAGAGCATAACATAGAGGGTCATACGTTCCTTCACGCTGTCGGTAGCCTTCGAGAGGTTCCAGATGATGTAGCCCACACCGGCAAGCAGAAAGAGCACCAGTGCAATGCTGACGGTGGAGATGGCATAGGAGCCCCTCACCTTGCGTTTGAGTCTATTATTTCCTTTTTGTCCCATAGTACAACGTTATTTTACCTTTTTGCGTCTGCGGCACTTGATAATTTCCACCACTCCGTAGAGAGCCAAGCCACCAAGGATAACCAGCGAGAAGGTCAGGGTTATGCCCTCCACGAGGTCGAACTTCGGAGCCCTGAAACGCCACTCCACGATGTGCCTACCGGCAGGCACAACCAATGCGCGCAGAGTGTAGTCGGCACGCAGATATTTAGCCTCCCAGCCGTCGATGTAGGCCTTCCAACCCTTGTCGTAGTAGATTTCCGAGAAAACTATCAAACCACCCTTGGCCGACTCACAGCGGTAGGAGAGGTGGTTGAGTTTGTACTTAATGAGCTCTACCTCGCCCCCACCGAGGGTTACACCCTCTAACATGGGGCGGTAGCGCTCCTCAACCACAGCCTCACTCCTCGTGTCGAGGCCATCCAGTGCAGCCATCTCCTCCACGGGAGTCGAGGCCCACACCACATCCTCAACATACCAAGCAGCACCATTGGCACCCTCGTTGAGCATAGCCACGGGGGCTCCGCTCTCCTTGTCGGCCACGATGAAATATTTGGTATTGAGCATATCATACACCTCGGGGTTACCACGCAACAACTGGTGGTCGATGAGGTCCTGGTAGCGGGAGAGTTTGGCGCCGTGGTAGCCACCCACCGAACGGTGGAAATAACTCGTTGTGGCGTCGTTAAAGGTGCTCACGGCAAGGTTAGCTACGCGGTAGCCGAGTTCCTTGTCGGCAAGAATCTGCTGGTTTGCCTCGGATGGTTGAATGGTCGTCTGGGCGGGCCTTACGAAGTCGTCCCACGAGAGGTAGCGTACATCCACGCCAATCATATCCACACTCACGAGCACACCCACAAGGGCCACCATCACCCACCTATTCAGCTTGCCCCACGCATAGAGGGCAATCACACCTGCCGTAGCCAGCACCAACACGAGCGACCTCACAGCATCGGCAACCAACATCGAGGCCCTCTCGGCCTGCATAGCTGCCAACACGTCGTTGGGAAGTCCCATTTGAGCATCATAAGGTGCCTCGAAGGTAAACATAACCCTACCTGCCACAATGAATAACAGGGCCAAACCACCCAAAATGGCGGCAGCCTTAGCCAATCCAATCAACAGGGTGCGCCTGTCGTACTCCGCCTTCCAGATGCGCCACAGCACCAGTGCTCCCAGTAGGGGCACACTCCACTGCACAACCACAAGGGCGGTAGATACGGCTCGGAACTTATCGTAGGCTGGGAGCCACTTGAACATCAGCTCCGTAAACCACATGAGGTTGCTACCCAGCGAGAGCAACCATGCAAAAATACTCACAGCCACAAGCCACCACTTCTCCCTACCGCGGAGCAATACCAAAGCCAATACAGCCAACAGCAATGCCGCAGCACCAACATAGGTTGGGCCGGCAGTCATAGGCTGATCTCCCCAGTAGGCGGGCAGCTGGGTTGCAAGGCTACGAGCACCATAGGGGCGCAACGAAGCCGCCACCTCGCCATCAGTGGCGAAACCGCCACTCGACGAGCCACCCATAAGGTTGGGGATGAACATATTGAGGCTCTCCACTCGACCATAGCTCCACGCCGTGGCGTAGGCAATGTCGAGTCCGTCGCCCTTTTCACCATCGGCCGACACAGCCAATTCGCTTCCGCCACGAGTGGTGTCGGGTTGGTGTTGGGCAGTGTAGTAGAGCGACGAGAGGTTGGCACCCACAGCCAGCACAGCCGAGAGGGCCAACACAGCAGTTGCTTTGACAAAGCGACCGACCCACTTCTCCCTGATGGCCGCAACGAGGTAGTTGATCCACACGGCAGCAATAACAAAGGCGAAGTAGTAGGTAATCTGGGGGTGGTTGGCTGCAATTTGCAGTGTTGCAAAGAGGGCGGTGAGAAGTCCACCCAGTATCATACGTCTACCACGCAAGGTGTAGACCACGCCACCCACCAACAAGGGAGCATAGGCAAAGGCAAACATCTTGGTGATGTGTCCCGCACCAATAATCAAAATCGAGTAGGTCGAAAAACCATAGGCAATGGCGGGCACAATGGCAACCAATGGGTTTACTCCCCACATAAGTAGCATAGCCCAGAAGCCAACCAGAGCCAAGAAAATGAGCACAGCAGGGCGACCGAAGGCATTAGCAAGGTCGGTGCTCCAATTTTTAATCACCATCGAGGGGTACTCAATATTGATCATGTAGGCAGGCATACCGCAGAAGGCATTGCCGGTCCACTGGGGGTCTTCGCCCGTGGCCTGCATCTGCTTGATGTCGCGGCTCATACCCTCATACTGGGTAATGTCGCCCATCGAGAGGGTGCGACCCTCCATCTGGGGCTCGAAGTAGAGAAGCGACAGGAGCAGGAAAAGCACCACGGCGCCCACGTAGGGAAGGTATCGAAGTATGTTTTGCTTGGTTTTCATCTCAAAACAAAGTGTATAATAAGCCAATATAACCCACAAAAATACATATTAAAATTGAAAATGGCGTCTGAAAAACCCACATTTTTATACCAGCCACCCAACACCTTGACAATCAACACCTTCGCCCCACCCAGGGTGGTACACTTTTGGATATTAGCAAAATATGTTTACATTTGTGGGTTGAAATGTCCCTAAGGGAGAAAACGGACAACACAATGATTGAGAATAAAAACATGGTCGAGGCAACACTCCAGCGTGCCACCGACACCCGTGCTTTGAAGGTCGGGAGCGGTGTTGTGGCGGAGTGTGGAGCGATGTTCCGTGAGCTTTTCGGCTCACAGAAGGCAATCATTGTGGCAGACACCCAGACCATACAACTCGCCGGCGAGGCCGTGCAGAAATCACTCGCCGAAGCAGGCATCAAGCAGGAGACTCCCTTCATTTTTAACTCCGTGGGCCTTGTGTCCGATTGGAGTTTTGTGGAGCAGTTGGACGCCCGCCTGGCCACCACCGACGCTGTGGCTGTGGCCATCGGCGCTGGCACCATCAACGACCTTGCAAAAATCTGTTCCTACCACGTAGATAGGAGTTATATGGTTGTCGCAACGGCCGTGTCGATGGATGGCTACACTGCCTATGGTGCCCCAATGATTAAGGACGGAATGAAGCAAACCTTCGATTGTTCTGCCCCCATGGGTGTAATTGCCGACACCGACATCATCGCCACCTGCCCTCCCAAGATGATTGCAAGCGGTTATGCCGACCTGCTGGCCAAGATACCCACGGGTGCCGACTGGATTTTGGCCGACCGATTGGGTGTGGAACCCATGGACGACTTCTCGTTCTCGCTCGTGCAGGACGGCCTTCGTGAGGCTCTGGCAAACCCCCAAGATATATGCAACGGCTCGCAGGATGCACTCATAAAACTAACCGAGGGACTCCTGATGAGTGGTTTTGCCATGCAGGCCCACCGTTCGAGCCGACCCGCAAGTGGCGCCGAGCACCTCTTTGCCCGCCTTTGGGAGATGGAGCACCGTCTGTTTGGCGACAATGTACCCTCACACGGATTTATGGTTGCCATCGGTCTGCTCTGCTCCACAGCTCTCTTTGAGTGTCTTCTGAAAGAGGACATCGAGGCCCTCGATATTGAGGCTGCCGTAGCCGCTTGGCCCACCGCCGAGGAGGCTCGACTCGATGCACTTGTGACCTTCGAGGGTACCGATTTCCCCCTGATTGGAGTGAAAGAAACCGCCGCAAAGTATATCAACAAACGCGAGTTGCGCAACCAACTCAAAACCCTAAAAGCCAATTGGAGCGAGATACGCACCGCCGTGGAGAACCAACTCTTCACCTATGAGGAGTGTAGGAGCCTGCTGGCCGCCGTGGGAGCCCCCACCGAGCCCGAAGAGATCGGTATTAGCCGCAGTCGCCTAAAAGAGAGCGTGATTAAGGCCGTGAAGATTCGCCGCCGCTTCACCATTCTCGACCTTGGTCTGCGCTGTGGTCTGCTCGACAAGTGGATGGACGAACTCTTTGGTCCCGGTGGCATGTGGGAAATTACGGAGTAATCTGGCCCAACACACCACCTAGCCTTACTTTTGGCAACAAAATTCCCCCTACGCAATGAAATTCCAAACACCATACACCGCCGAGGAGTTAACCCAACGACTCGCGCGCGTGCGTCACGTCGCCCTCGATATGGACGGCACAATCTACATGGGTAGCAAGCTCTTTCCGTGGACCCACAAGTTCCTGGCCGACCTGGAGTCCAATGGTATTGGCTACTCGTTCCTGACCAACAACCCCTCAAAAAGTGTGGACGACTACCTCGCCGCGCTTGCCACCATGGGCATTGAGGCCGGCAGGGAGCGCATCTACACCACCACCATTGCCACCATCGACTACCTCCACACCCACCACCCCTCGGCTCGACGACTCTTCCTGCTCGGCACTCCGAGTATGGTGCGCCAGTTTGAGGAGGCGGGCTTTGAGAGCGTGCCCGACAGCCCCACCGAAAGGCCCGATGCGTTAGTGGTTGCCTTCGACAAGACGCTCACCTACGAGCGCTTGTGCCGTGCTGCGTGGTGGGCAAGTCAGGGTGTCCCCTACATTGCCACCAATCCCGACCGCGTGTGCCCCACCAATGAGGAGGTAGTGCTGGTCGACTGCGGCTCGATTTGTAAGTGTATTGAGCACGCCACGGGTCGCACCCCCGACATTACCCTCGGCAAGCCCGATGCGGAGATGCTGGAGGGCATAAAGGCCCGCTATGGAGTAGCCTCGGAGGAGATTGCAATGTGTGGCGACCGCATCTACACCGACATTGCCCTTGCCCGCAATGCGGGGGCCTTCGGAGTGTTGGTACTTTCGGGCGAGAGCACCGAGGCCGACGTTGCGGCAGCGGAGGAGAAACCAGACCTTGTTGTCCCCTCGCTTGCCGAGCTCGGCGAGCTACTGTTTAAGGCGAAGGAGTAATTAGTAATTAGTAAT
>JAFYRC010000054.1 GCA_017547065.1 Tidjanibacter sp. | reverse complement strand
GTTTTATCCTTATTCTATCGGTTGATTACGCCCGAGCCAACGAGTTCCTCACCATCATACCACGCAGCAAACTGACCTGCCGTGATACCCCTCTGGGGCTCGTCGAAGAGCAGGTAGGCTCCCTCCTCACGCACATGGAGGGTTGCATCCTGCAATGGTTGGCGGTAGCGGATACGCACCTTGTAGCGACGGGGGGCGTCGCCAACACCCATCTTCAAATCTTCCCTCACCCAGTGAATCTCCTCGGGTCGGATGTGTAATGCACGGCGCATCAATCCGGGGTGGTTGTGGCCCTGACCAACGTAGACGATGTTGCGCTCCACGTCGGTGGCAACAACAAACAGAGGGAGTGCTGTACCTCCTACACCGAGTCCGTGGCGCTGGCCAATGGTGTAGAAGTGTGCGCCACCGTGGGTGCCCACCTTACTTCCGTTTGCGGGTTCGTAGGTGTAGGGCTCGGCCAAAGTGGCCAGGTCGAGCAACTCCACGAGTGCGCCCTCGGCCTCCTCCGAACGGTAGCCCTCCCAGTCGGCTCCAATCTCCACAATGCGCCCCTTGCGTGAGCGCAGTTTCTGCTGCAAGAACACGGGAAGATCAACTTTGCCCACAAAGCAAATACCCTGTGAGTCTTTCCTTTTGGCGGTAGCCAGGTGTCGCTCGGTGGCAATCTCCCTTACCTGCGGTTTGAGCATGTCGCCCACGGGGAAGAGGGCTCGCGAGAGTTGCTCCTGCGAGAGCTGGCAGAGGAAATAGCTCTGGTCCTTGTTGCCATCGGAGCCTGCCAGTAGTCGGTGAGTGCCATCCTCGAGGTGCTCCACACGGCAGTAGTGGCCCGTAGCCACCCAGTCGGCTCCCAATTTGAGGGCCTCTTTGAGGAATACGTCGAACTTAATCTCTCGGTTGCAGAGCACGTCGGGGTTGGGAGTGCGTCCCTTTTCATACTCCGAGAACATATAGTCAACAACCCTCTCGCGGTAGTGTTCGCTCAGGTCGACCATACGGAACGGGATGTCGAGCCTCTTTGCAACCAGCTCGGCAAACAGGCGGTCGTCCTCCCACGGGCACTCGCCACTGAGCGTACCCACGGTGTCGTGCCAATTGACCATAAAGAGGCCCACAACATCGTAGCCCTGCTCTTTGAGCAACCACGCAGCCACCGATGAATCCACTCCGCCGGAGAGACCAACAACAACTCGTTCCTTCTTTTTCTCCATTCCGTCTGTCATGTTTTGCCACAAAGGTACACAAAAAGAGCCGACTTGCAAATCACAAGTCGGCTCTTCACACACATCTGTTAAACTTTAATATTCTTCCGGGACCTAAAAAGTCGTGTCGCTGTATGGGGAAGTGGAGAGCTGTGCCACATTGTCAACCACCTCGCCTGCGTTGTTCCACCACTTGTAGCGGAACACTACGAGCAACTCGTAGGCGCTCTTGTTGCCATATTTTTCGAGCAACTCGTCGGAGAACTCAAAGGAGGCCCACTGGTAGCTGTAGCTACCGCTGTCGGAGGGCTGTTTGTTCACTTTCTCACCCTTGTGGCGAATGTCGAAGACAATGGTGTTGTCGGTCGAGCCACCTTCGGTGTCGTCATACACAAGCTCAAACTCGAAGGTTACATCCTTGTCTCCCGTGTCGACGTGGGCCAACTGGAGGTTTACAAAACCACCGCTAATGGATGCCTGAGTGGGGTAGACGGGGGTTGTGCCAAGCAACTCACGCTCTTCGTCGCTCATGATGGCCAAGGGGCGGATTTCGTCAATCACCAGCGGATAGAACTCGTTCAGGCGGATGTTGATGGAGCCCTTCTCGTCGTAGTTACGTTTGAGTACCGAGTAGTTGAAGCAGACCCTGCCGGTGCTGTTCATAATCTCACTCTCGGAGGTGTTAATGCCAATCTCGGTGATGTAGAGGACCTCGTTAAAATCGCCCTTGATGGTGTGAGTGATGGGGTCCAGCGTACCCAGTGAGATGTAGCGGCTCTGGCTCTCGTCAACCTCAAGCCAGCTGGTGCACGCAGTGGCGCCAACCAAAATGGCTACCACCATTGCAATCTTACTGAAAAATTTAGTCATCGTTTTATCCATATTTTTATACACTTTCTTTTCTTGTCAACTTCCTCTAACGGAACGTAAATCTTAGACCGAACCTACATGTCAAACTCAATGGGTTTTCGGTGCGGTAGTTGTCGGGGTGGGGTGCCAGCGACGTCCAATAGGAAACGCCCGCCTCGGCATAGAGTCCAACACCGCCCCAAAGCATATAGTTTGCACCCGCAGCAGCGTCCAACGAGAGTTGCAAACCGGGGGTGTCGAGCTTTGTGAAGGTGTCTTTCTTATTGTTCATGAAATAGGTATCCTTAGCGCTGATGCAGTGCTCCAAGGTGGTGCCCAAGCGACCATAGAGTCCAAACCTATCCCAGTTGGCAAAGCGGAAGGTGGCACCCAGGGGAAGGCCGAGGTAGTGCATATCTCGCTTGCAGGTGTAGTTGGACTGCTGTCCTTCGTTGTCGCTACGGGAGTGGAGGTGGGTGTAGGTAAGACCCGTTTCGAGTGCCATCCAGTCGGTAATGGCATAGCTTGCTGCGAGGCCCACCGACACGGGCATGTAGTGTTTAAGGGTGTTGTGTTTCTGCGGAACTCTGAAAACATTGGGGCTCGTTAGGCCACTCTCACCAATCAAAAGCGAGTGTTCGTTGACCATCATAGAGCCGTTGGCAATGTTTCGGTGGGTTATGTCGCCCTGGTTGAAACCCATGTTGGCGGCATAGAGCGATAGCTCGGTGGGGTGGGTGAGTCCCAAACGGCGAGGCTCCTCGTCGAGGCCCAGAACTGCTCTCCAATAGGCCTCAATCTCCTCGTCGCTCTTGCGGGGCTGGCGTTGGCGTTTGGTTGTGTAGGCGGTGGTTTTACGTTTTGGGCGCTCCTCTACACTCTGCTTTGTCGCACCCTGTTTGGCTTCTACCACGGGCTCTGAGATGGTTTGTGTCATCTGCTGCTCCGACACCTTTGCCACAACCATTCTCTTTTTGGGGGCCGACACCGACTGTGCAAGACCCTCAGTCTCGACGCCCTCCCAGTCGATTTCCACCGCGGGAGTGGTCTGTACCTGTGCAACAACAACCTCGCTGAGGGGCTCCATCTCGCTTTCGGTGGTCGTGCGGTCAATAAACACCACAACACCAAACAACACCGACGCCGCAACGGCCGTTGCAAGCGCAATCCTCATGGCGGGCCTACGCCACAAGGGAACCTTCTTCGCCACCACCGGTGCCGCCGATACTTCAAGAAGGGTGGCCTCGATGCGGTCGAACAGACCCTCGGAGGGCTCCTCGCGGAACTCTCCAAGCTGCTCGGCGAGCAACTGCTCCAAACTATCGTACCTATCCTTCTTCATTTCTGTCGTGTTGCTGTTTTTGTTTTATTCCCAATCGCTCGGCCAATCGAGCCTTGGCTCTGATGTATTGCGAGCGACTTGTGGGCTCGCTAATTCCGAGCATTTGTCCAATCTCGGCGTGGCTGTAACCCTCGATTGCATAGAGGTTGAGCACCGTTCGGTAGCCATCGGGTAGCTCCTCAATGGCCCGCCGTAGGTCGCTGGCCGAGAGGTCTGCAAGTGCCGTGGGTTCCACTCCTCCAACCTTGCCGGGTGGCATGTCGCCAATGTCCTCCTCCGCCACAAGGCCGTTCCGCTTGCGCAGAAACGAGAGAGCTACATTTACAAATATGCGTCGACACCAAGCGTCAAAGGGGCCCTCGCCTCTCCATTCACCAATCTTGGTGTAGAGTGTTACAAATC
>JAFYRC010000053.1 GCA_017547065.1 Tidjanibacter sp. | reverse complement strand
CGTTGTGAGGGCTTCGAGGGGAGTGAGGTTGTTGATGTCGATATCCCTGATTTGATCCCTAATCTGTACCAAAATGGGATCGTCCAACTGGAACATACTCAACTGGAGGCCCATTTGAGGCGAGGTTTGCACGGGTTTAACCTTGGGCGTAGCCTTACCCTTCTTGGCGCCCGATTCCTCCACTGCCAGCGAGTCATCGGCATGGGATGCAACCAGCACGGCCAAAATCTCGTCGGCACGCTCCACAACCTTGCTCGGCATACCGGCCAATTTGGCAACGTGGATACCGAACGAGTTGTCGGTACCACCACGGCGCAACTTCCTCAAAAACAGAATGGTTCGATTGACCTCCTTGACCGACACATTGTAGTTCTTAACCCTCTCTAGGCTCTCCTCCATTTGGTTGAGCTCGTGGTAGTGAGTCGCAAAGAGGGTCTTGGCTTTCGCACGGGGATTATTGTGCAACCACTCAACCATTGCCCACGCAATGGAGATTCCATCGTAGGTGCTTGTGCCTCGGCCAATCTCGTCCAGAAGTACAAGGCTTCGGGAGGTTACGTTGTTGAGAATGGCTGCCGATTCGAGCATCTCCACCATAAACGTACTCTCGCCCTGCGAGATGTTGTCGCTGGCTCCCACACGAGTAAAAATCTTGTCCACCACGCCGATGTGGGCACTGCTTGCGGGCACAAACGAGCCCATCTGTGCCATTAGCACAATGAGAGCCGTTTGACGCAGGAGCGCACTCTTACCCGACATGTTGGGGCCAGTAATCATCATGATTTGTTGGGTGCTGTCGTCCAGAAAAACATCGTTCGGGATATACTGCTCGCCCACGGGCAGGTGCATCTCAATTACGGGGTGGCGACCGTCGTGGATGTCGATGACATTGTCGTCGCTCACCTCCGGACGGCAGTAGCCCCTCTCGGTGGCAATCACTGCAAAGGAGGTCAAGCAGTCGAGCCTTGCAATGAGGCCTGCGTTGCGTTGCAGGTCGGGTAGGATAGTGCTCAAATGGTTGAGAAGTTCCTCCCAAATGCGCAACTCGATGGCCAGGATGCGTTCCTCGGCACCGAGAACTTTCTCCTCATAAACTTTGAGCTCCTCGGTGATGTAACGCTCTGCATTGGCAAGGGTTTGCTTGCGAATCCACTCGGCAGGCACCTTGTCTTTGTGGGTGTTGCGCACCTCGATGTAGTAGCCAAAGACGTTGTTGTAACTTACTCTGAGAGAGGGGATACCGGTGCGGATGCTCTCGTTTTGCTGGATCTCGGCAATGCGGTCCTTGCCGCGGAGCGATATGTTGCGAAGGTCGTCCAATTCGAGGTCTACACCCTCGGCAATGATGCCTCCTTTTTGTATCTGATTGGTTTGTGGATCGGGGTAGAGCGTGCGCCCAATGTGCTTGCGGTAGTCGGCCAAAGGATTGAGTTTGGCAGCCACCTCGCAGAGCTCGGCGTGGTCGTTCTCGCTCAGCACCACCTGCAACTGCTCAATGGCAGCCAGTGAGTTGGCCAGCGAAATAACCTCTCTGGGAAGAATCTTGCGTGTGGCAATGCGTGCAGCAATGCGCTCCAAGTCGCTGATTTGCGTGAGTGCCTCGCCAACAGCCTCGCACAGTGCAGGATCCTCTTTGAGGGCGCTCACAACATTGAGCCTTGCGTTGAGCTTTTCGGTGTCCTTGATGGGCATTGTGATCCAATGCTTCAACAAACGACCACCCATAGGAGTGGAGGTGCGGTCGATAGCCTCTGCAAAACCACCCTTACCGAGGTAGTTGTTGGCGCCGAGCAACTCGAGGTTGCGGATGGTGAATCGGTCGATCCACACATACTGGTCGGCGTCGATGCGGGAAATGCTTTTAAGGTGAGCAACGTCCTTGTGCTCGGTGTAGTCGAGATAGTAGAGAATTGCACCCGCAGCGGTGATACCTGCGCTCATGCGCTCAATGCCGAAGCCTTTGAGCGATTTGACACCCATCTGGGTGCAGAGCTTCGTGCGGTTAATCTCGGCGTTAAACACCCAAGCATCAAGACGATAGGTATAGTTGCGTCCGCTTATGGCTTGTGCATAGCGATCCTCATAACCGCGCTGATAGATGATCTCCTTTGGTGCAAAATTGGAGATGAGTTTGTCGGTGTAGGCGTCGTTACCCTCGGCTACATAAAACTCACCCGTAGAGAGGTCGAGGAAGGCAATACCATTGCTCTTCTCGCCAAAATGAATGGAGGCCAAAAAGACATTCTCCTTTGCCGAAAGGACGTTCTCGTCCATTACAACACCCGGAGTTACCAACTCCACAACGCCACGTTTTACAAGGCCCTTGACACTCTTGGGGTCCTCCAACTGCTCACACACAGCAACCCTACGACCTGCGCGCACCAACTTGGGGAGGTATGTGCCGATGGCGTGGTAGGGAAAACCTGCCATGTCGATGAAAGTACCCGAGCCGTTGGACTTGCGAGTGAGGGCAATGCCAAGGATGGAGGCCGCAACGGGGGCGTCCTCGCCGTAGGTTTCATAGAAGTCGCCAACCCTGAAAAGCAGGATCGCATCGGGGTGTGCAGCCTTGATACCGTAGTACTGCTGCATCAGGGGTGTTTCTTTCTTCTCTTTGAGTTGTTTGGCCACTTGAAATGCGTTGTTTTGTGGGTGTGTTTTTAGTCTCTATTTTAAACCACAAAAATAATATAATATTTTTCATTTTTCAATTTTCATTTTCCAAATTAAATTACTACCTTTGCATGAAATAAACTTAATGCAGACGGTATGACTATTTGTGGTAAATATCCGGAAGTTGCGCAGATGGAGTGCAATGTTGGTCCCGCAGGGTCGCAGTGTCTGTTGTTGTTTTTTGACTTTTAGGAGGTAACTCGGTGGCGAGTTGCCTCTTTTTTTATCCTAGTTGAGGGGAAAGTTATAGGTGTATATGGAACGTAAACTGCTGATATTTGGAGCGAAACTGTGGATTGACGGTGCTCTTGTGAAGCGTGATGTGTTGGTGTCGGACGGCAAGATTGAGCACATCGCAGAGCGCATTGACGCTACCGACGATATGGTGGAATTTGACGCCAGGGGATTGGTTATGTTGCCAGGTTTGGTGGATATGCACGTCCACCTGCGAGAGCCTGGTTATTCCTACAAGGAAACCATTCGCTCGGGTTCGATGGCTTCGGCAGCAGGCGGTTTTACGACCGTGTGTACAATGCCTAACCTTAATCCCGCCCCCGATAGCGTGGAGAATCTCCAAGTTCAGCTCGACCTCATTGAGAAGGAAGCCGTTATTGAGGTGTTGCCCTACGCAACAATCACCACAGCTCGTAAGGGAGAGCAGACGGTTGATTTTGCAGCGTTGGCTCCCAAGGTTGCAGGTTTTTCGGATGACGGCACAGGCGTGCAGTCGGACGAGGTGATGGAAAAGGCTATGGCGGAGGTTGCTGCTACGGGTAAGCTCTTGGCGGCTCACTGCGAGGTAGAGAGCCTTCTTAATGGGGGTTACATTCACGATGGTGAGTGGTGCGCAGCCCATGGTCACAAGGGTATCTGCTCCGAGAGTGAGTGGGCCGAGGTGAAGAGGGATATCGAGATTGCTGAGCGCACGGGCTGTCGCCTTCACGTTTGCCACATCTCCGCAAAGGAGAGCGTGGAGCTTATTCGTGAGGCAAAGAAGAGGGGAGTGAAGGTGACGTGTGAAACCGCTCCTCACTACCTTGCGCTGTGTGATGAGGACCTCAAAGAGGAGGGACGCTTCAAAATGAATCCGCCACTGCGTGGACGAGCAGATATGCAGGCTCTGCGTGAGGGCTTGGCCGATGGAACTATTGATGTGATTGCCACCGACCACGCACCCCACTCGGCAGAGGAAAAGGGCCGTGGTCTTGCAGGTAGTGCAATGGGCGTTGTGGGTATCGAAACTTCGCTGGCGGCGGTTTATACCTTTATGGTTGCCGGTGGCATTATCGATTTTGGACGAATGATTGAGGTGATGGCAACTACACCTCGCCAACTGTTGGGCTTGAAAGGTGGCCTTGTTGTGGGCGAGAGGGCCGATTTGACTCTGGTCAATTTCGAGAAGGAGTTTTCGGTTTCACCATCCGAATTTCTTTCGTGCGGTAGGGCAACTCCGTTTGAGGGTATGCGATTGCGTGGAGAGGTTGTCTACACGATTGCAGGCGGAAAGGTCGCTTTTGAAAAGTAAGGGAAAACAAGAAGAAAAAATAGATGTTAGAGATGAAAAATTACACCAAAAAACTTGTGCTTGAAGATGGTAGCCAGTTCTATGGCTACGGTTTTGGTGCCGACCGTGAGGCTGTGTGCGAACTCGTGTTCAACACCTCCGTTGTGGGCTATCAGGAGATTTTGTCGGATCCCTCGTATGCGGGCCAAATGGTTGTGATGACCTACCCGTTGATTGGTAACTATGGTATCACCGATGAGGACTTTGAAACAAAAGTTCCCTACATTGGAGGTATGGTAGTGAGGGAAAACAACGACCTTCCCAGTAACTTCCGCTACACCAAAACCTTTGGCGAAGTGCTCGAAGAGAACGGTATTCCTGCTATTAGTGGCGTGGATACCAGGATGATTACCAAGAAGCTGAGCCGAGAAGGAAGTCTAAAGGCTGCACTGGTTGGTGTGGATATGCCTTTGGAGGAGGCTCTCGCACTGATCGCAGCTAATAAGGAGGGTGGCGACCTGATTAAGAGGGTAAGTTGCCGCAAACGCTGGTTCTCGCGCACTCCCCACCACAAGTTTGATGTTGTGGCTTTGGACTGCGGTATCAAGTATAGCATCATCCGCAGGCTCAATGCTTGGGGATGCAACGTTACGATTGTACCCTACAACACTTCGGCAGAGGAGATTCTCTCGTTCAATCCCGATGGTGTGATGATTCCCAATGGTCCCGGTAACCCCCAGAATGCTCCCGAGATGGTGCAGACCATCAAGGCTCTGATTGGCAAGGTGCCCATGTTTGGTATCGGCTTGGGTATGCAGCTCATCTCGTTGGCTTATGGTGCCGATAGCTACAAACTCAAAGGTGGCCACCGTGGTGGTAGCCCCGTGAAACGCTTGGTCGATGGTAAGTTGGAGATGACCTCGCAGAACCACAGCTACGCTGTTAATGAGGAGTCGCTCGCAGCTACCCGCCTGGTAGTTACCCACCGTAACCTGCTTGATGGCTCGGTAGAGGGCGTTGAGTGTGTAGAGGACAAGGTGTTTGCCGTGCAGTACCACCCCGAGAGTGCACCCGGCCCACAGGACAGCCTTTACTTGTTTGATAAGTTTGTTAAGAATATGAAATAAAAGATTGTGAAAGTATGCCAAAACGCAGTGATATAAAGAAAGTGATGGTAATCGGCTCGGGCCCCATTGTGGTGGGTCAGGCTGCCGAGTTTGACTATGCAGGTACCCAGGCTTGTATGGCCTTGAAGGAGGAGGGTTATGAGGTAGTGCTCGTGAACTCCAACCCTGCAACCATTATGACCGATACCAACATCGCCGACAAGGTTTATATGGAGCCCTTGACGTTGGAGTATGTTGCCAAGATTGTACGCTATGAGCGTCCCGACGCTATCGTTCCCGGTTTGGGCGGACAGACAGGTCTGAACTTGGCTGTTCAGTTGGCCAAGAAGGGCGTGTTGGAGGAGTGCCAGGTGGAGATCTTGGGTACTTCGTTCGAGAGTATCGAGATGGCCGAGGATAGGGAGCTCTTCAAACAGCTTTGTGAGAGGATTGGCGAGCCCGTGTTGCCGAGCGATGTTACGGAGAGCATTGAGGGCGGTGTGGAGATTGCCCGCAGGATTGGCTACCCCGTAATTTTGCGTCCTGCCTTTACCCTTGGTGGTACGGGTGGTGGCTTTGCCGACAATGAGGAGGAGTTGCGCGAGATGATGCGTACTGCTTTGGATCTTTCGCCCGTACACCAGGTGCTCGTTGAGAAGAGTATCAAGGGATACAAGGAGATTGAGTTTGAGGTGATGAGGGATGCAAACGACACCGCTATCGCCATTTGTAGCATGGAGAACGTGGACCCCGTTGGTGTGCACACCGGCGACTCCATTGTTGTTGCTCCTGCACAAACGCTCACCGACAAGGAGTTTCAGCTCTTGCGTGGTAGCGCACTCAAACTTATCCGTGCTCTGGAAATTGAGGGCGGTTGCAACGTACAGTTCGCACTCGATCCCCACTCGTTTGAGTACTACCTTATTGAGGTTAACCCCAGGGTGTCGCGCTCGTCGGCTCTGGCTTCGAAGGCAAGTGGTTTCCCCATTGCGAGGGTGAGCGCAAAGATTGCCATCGGTATGCACTTGGATGAGATTCAGATTGCCAACACTCCCGCAAGTTTCGAGCCTTCGATTGACTATGTGGTGACAAAAGTTGCCCGCTTCCCATTTGATAAGTTTGCCGATGCAAGTAACGAGCTTGGTACGCAGATGAAGGCAACGGGTGAGGTGATGAGCATTGGCCGTACTATGGAGGAGAGCCTTTTGAAGGCCGTAAGGTCGCTCGAAACAGGTGTGTGCCACATCTATCACAAGAAATTCGACTCGATGCCAACGGCTGAGATGCTCGACTACATCCGTAAGGCTACCGACGATAGGCTCTATGCAATTGCTGAGCTGATTCGTAGGGGCGTGGATCCCGGTTTGGTTTACGACCGCACTAAGATCGATATGTTCTTCTTGGAGAAGATCAAACACATCGTGGAGGAGGAGCCTATTGTGAAGGCTTCGCCCATGAATGTGGAGGTGCTGAGGGATGCCAAACGTATGGGCTTTGGCGATAAGTACATCGCTCAGCTGTGGGGTACCACCGAAGCAGAGGTGTTCCTGATGCGTAAGAGGGAGAATATTATGCCCGTGTATAAGATGATTGACACTTGCGCAGGCGAGTTTGACGCTTACGTTCCTTATTTCTACTCGACCTACGAGCAGGAGAATGAGTCGAGGGTGAGCGATAAGAAGAAAATCGTGGTGCTTGGATCGGGTCCCATTCGTATCGGTCAGGGTGTTGAGTTTGACTACTCGACTGTACACGCCATTTGGACCATTCGCCAGGCAGGCTACGAGGCAATCATCATCAATAACAACCCCGAGACCGTTTCGACAGACTATACCACCAGCGATAAGCTCTACTTTGAGCCTCTCACCGTGGAGGATGTGATGAACGTGCTGACGCTCGAGAATCCCGACGGCGTGATTGTGTCGCTCGGTGGCCAGACGGCTATCAACTTGGCCGAGCCACTCGCTGCTCTGGGTGCACCTATTATCGGTACCGGCATTGAGGCTATCCGCAACGCTGAGGATAGGGGTTGCTTTGAGGCCATTATGACAAGGCTCCAGATTCCCCAGCCCACAGCAGAGGCTGTGACCGACATCGAGGCAGGTGTGAGGGCTGCGTCGCGCATTGGCTATCCCGTGTTGGTAAGGCCCAGCTATGTGCTTGGTGGTAGGGCTATGCAGATTGTGTCCAACGAGGAGGCTTTGCGTAGGTATCTTCAGACCGCAGTAGAGGTGAATGTTGACCAGCCCGTGTTGGTTGATAAGTATATCATGGGTAAGGAGTTGGAGGTTGACGCTGTGTGTGACGGTGTGGATGTATTCGTGCCCGGTATTATGGAGCACGTTGAGCACACCGGTGTCCACTCGGGTGACTCCATTAGTGTCTATCCCACTTTCAGTGTGAGCCCCAAGGTGAAACAAGATATTTTGAACTATACCGTGAAACTCGGTGTGGAGATTGGTATCGTGGGCCTCTATAATATCCAGTTCATTGTGGACGATAAGGATGATGTGTATGTAATTGAGGTTAACCCCCGTTCGTCGCGTACGGTTCCCTTCTTGTCGAAGGCAACGGGTGTGCCCTTGGCAGATATCGCTACAAGGGTTATGCTCGGTAAGTCGCTTAAAGAGCAGGGTATCAACGAACTCTATCCCGATGAGAAAAAACGCTGGTTTGTGAAGGCTCCCGCCTTCTCGTTCGCAAAACTGAGGGGTATGGACTCCTACCTCTCGCCTGAGATGAAATCGACGGGTGAGGCTATTGGCTATGATAAGTCGCTCAATAGGGCACTCTATAAGTCGTTGCAGGCTTCGGGCTTGAGCGTGGAGAACTACGGTACTATCTTCGTAACTCTGGCAAATGCCGACCAGCAGAGGGCTTTGCCTCTCATTAAGAGGTTCTACAATCTGGGCTTCAATATTGAAGCTACCAGGGGGACTGCACTCTTCTTGCGCGAGCACGGTATCAAGACCCGTATGCGTAGGAAATTGAGCGAGGGTAGCACCGAGATTATCGACTCGCTGCGTCAGGGTCATGTTAACTATGTGATCAACACAATGGCTCTCGACAAACACTCGGCCCACAAAGATGGCTACCAGATTCGTCGTGCAGCTGTGGAGAACAACATTTCGCTCTTTACGTCGCTCGAGACTGTTGGCGTACTGCTGATTGTGTTGGAGGAGATTACGATGAGCGTGTCGACAATCGACTCAGAGGATTAAACAGAGAGATTATGTACAAACGTAATATATATAAGGTAGTGTCGAACCGTGCACTGTCGGCAAAGAGTATGCTGATGGTGTTGGAGGGCGATACTCAATATTTGACCGCCCCCGGACAGTTTGTCAATGTGGAGGTGAAGGGTAAGTTCTTGCGTCGCCCCATTTCGGTGTGTGACTACGACGAGAAGACCATCACACTCCTCTACGACATCGTGGGCGAGGGTACAATGGCTATGAGCCTCCTCGAAGTGGGTGCAGAGTTGGATCTGCTCACGGGCCTGGGTAATGGCTTCGACGTGGAGGTTGAATGTGGAAAACCTATGCTGCTTGGTGGTGGCGTGGGTATCGCTCCCATGTACAATCTGGCCAAGGTATTCTTGCAGAAGGGCGTTGTGCCTGTGGTGATTATGGGCTTCAATTCCAAAGCCGATGTGGTTATGGAAGAGGAGTTTAGGGATCTTGGCGCAGAGGTCTATGTGGCCACTGTGGATGGTAGCCATGGCACCAAAGGCTTTGTTACTAATGTTATTGAGAACGAACACATTGAGGGCGACTATTTCTACGCCTGCGGTCCTATGCCAATGTTAAAGGCGCTGTCTGCTAACGTTGTGTGCGATGGCGAGTTGAGCTTGGACGAGAGGATGGCTTGTGGTTTTGGCGTGTGCATGTGTTGCAGCGTGCAGACCAAGAGCGGCGCAAAACGCATCTGCAAGGAGGGCCCCGTGTTTAAGAAGGAGGATTTGATATGGAAGTAAAGAGAGATATGTCGGTGTGCCTCAGTGGTGTGAGGCTTGATAATCCCGTGATTCCTGCCAGCGGTTGCTTCGGCTTCGGCTATGGTATGAGCGAGTTCTACGATATTAACATCCTTGGCTCCATATCATTCAAGGGCACCACAAGGGATGCTCGCTATGGTAACCCCCTGCCACGTGTGGCGGAGTGTAGCTCGGGTATGATCAACTCCGTTGGCTTGCAAAACCCTGGTATTGATGCGGTTATCGCAGAGGAGTTGCCCAAGATGCGAGAGGTGTTCCACAAACCTATCATTGCCAATATTAGTGGCTTTTCGTTGGATGAGTATGTGGAGTGCTGCCAGAAAATCACGAATGAGGAGCAGGTGGAAATCATCGAGCTCAATGTTAGCTGCCCCAACGTGCACGGCGGAGGTATGAGCTTTGGTACCTCGGCAGAGAGCGTGGCAGAGGTGGTTAGGGCTGTGAAAAAAGTCATCACAAAGCCCCTCTACGTGAAGCTGACGCCCAATGTTACGGACATTGTTGCCATTGCTAAGGCTGCCGAAGAGGCAGGTGCTGATGGCTTGTGCCTGATTAATACAATGCTCGGTATGAGGATTAATACTGCAACTCGCAAACCGGTGATTGCCAATGTAATGGGTGGCTTTTCGGGTGCGGCAGTATTCCCCGTGGCGGTACGTATGGTACACCAGGTGAGCAAGGCTTGTAACATTCCCGTCATCGGTTGCGGTGGTGTGGAAACGGCAGGTGATGTGATTGAGATGATGATGGCCGGCGCTACGGCTGTGGAGGTTGGTGCAGCCAACCTGCGCAATCCCTATGCTTGCAAGGAGATTATCGAGGCCCTGCCTGCCGAGATGGAACGACTGAAAATTGAACGTTTGACAGATATAATTGGAATAGTATAAAGTGATGAAAGAGAGAGATGTAATCATTGCGTGCGACTTTGCTTCGGCAGCCGAAACGCTCGCATTTTTGGACAAGTTTGAGAACGAGGAGCGCAAACCCTTCTTGAAAATCGGTATGGAGCTCTACTATGCCGAGGGTAACGCCATCGTGAAGGAGATTAAACGCAGGGGACACAAGATTTTCCTCGACCTGAAACTGCACGATATTCCCAATACGGTGAAGAAGGCAATGAGGGTGTTGTCGGCTTTGGATGTGGATATGGTGAATGTTCACGCCAGTGGTACAACCGAGATGATGAAAGCCGCCAAAGAGGGACTTACAAGGCCCGATGGTAGCCGCCCCCTTCTTATTGCCGTAACCCAGCTTACATCGACCTCGGAGCAGACTATGCAGCAGGAGTTGGGAATTGTGGGCACCATTGGTGACACCATTGTTAAGTATGCCCAGAATACCCGCGATGCAGGCCTTGATGGTGTTGTTTGCTCGCCTTTGGAGGCTGCAATCGTGAAGGGTGCTTGTGGTCAGGACTTCCTTACCATCACTCCCGGTATCAGGTTTGCCGACTCGTCGACCGACGACCAGGTGCGCATTACCTCGCCCGCAAAGGCTCGCGAGATTGGCTCGGACTTCATTGTTGTGGGTCGCCCCATTACGGCTGCAGAGGATCCTGTGGCAGCCTATCGTAGGTGTGTAAAAGATTTTTTGAACGAATAAAAACAAACGAAGATATGACAACTGAGAAGAAAATTGCAGCCGAGCTGCTGAATATTAAAGCTGTGTTTTTGAGCCCCAACGATCCCTTTACTTGGGCGAGTGGTATCAAGAGCCCCATTTATTGCGACAACCGCCTGATTTTGACCGCACCTGCGGCTCGTAAGGTGGTTGAAAGTGCTATTGCTCAAACCGTTAAGGAGCGCTTCCCCGAGGCAGAGGTGCTGATGGGTACCAGCACTGCCGGTATCGCACACGCCGCTATTGCAGCCGACATCCTCGATATGCCTATGGGCTATGTGAGGGGTAGTGCCAAGGATCACGGTAGGGGTAACCGCATCGAGGGTAGGCTTGAGAAGGGTGCCAAGGTTGTTGTGATTGAGGACCTTATCTCCACCGGTGGCAGCTGTATTGACGTTGTGGAGGCTCTGCGCGAGGCAGGCGCCGAGGTGTTGGGCGTTGTGAGCATTTTCACCTATGGTATGAAGAAGGGTATTGAGAGGTTGGCTGCCGCAGGTGTGGTTAACTACTCGCTTTCCAACTTCGACACTCTCGTTGGTGTGGCCGTTGAGATGGGCTATATTGCCCCCGAGGATGAGGCAAGGCTCAAACAATTTATGGCCAATCCCCAGGACGAAAGCTGGATGAATAAATAGAACCAAAGCCGATTTTTTGTAGGTAAAGTATTGGTGTAGGTAACACGTTGTAAACTCAAATAATAAAGATATTT
>JAFYRC010000052.1 GCA_017547065.1 Tidjanibacter sp. | reverse complement strand
TCATCGACGAGATTCACCGCTTCAACAAGGCACAGCAGGATTCGCTGCTGGGCGCTGTGGAGCAGGGTGTCGTGACGCTCGTGGGTGCCACAACGGAGAACCCCTCATTTGAGGTAATCTCTCCCCTACTCTCGCGCTGCCAGGTCTATGTGCTCAAAGCGATGGACGAGAGTGAGCTGGGCACACTTCTGAATCGTGCCATCACCACCGACAAGTATCTCTTGGAGCGTGGAGTGAAGGTGGAGCAGACGGCCGCGCTGTTTGAGTTCTCGGGTGGCGACGCAAGGAAACTGCTCAACATCATCGACATTATGGCGGGTGCCACCGAGGGCGAGATTGTAATCAACGACCAGCTCGTTATCGACTGCCTGCAACAGAACATTGCCCTCTACGACAAGAATGGCGAACAGCACTACGACGTCATCAGCGCCTTCATCAAGAGTGTGCGAGGTAGCGACGCCGACGCTGCGATCTACTACCTGGCCCGCATGTTGGCCGGCGGTGAGGATGTGAAGTTCATCGCCCGCAGGCTCATCATCCTCGCTTCGGAGGACGTGGGCCTTGCTAACCCCAACGCCCTACTATTGGCCAACGCCTGCTTTGATGCGGTGCACAAGATTGGCATGCCCGAGGCCCGTATTCCGTTGGCCGAAACAACAATATATCTTGCCAACAGCCCCAAGAGTAACTCGGCCTATATGGCCATCAACGAGGCTCTGTCGGTTGTGGAGCACGACACCACCAACCGCCCCGTACCTCTCCACCTACGTAACGCCCCCACCAAATTGATGGACAAGTTGGGCTATGGCGAGGGTTACAAGTATGCCCACGACTACGAGGGCCACTGGGTGGAGCAACAGTTTATGCCTGCCGGCATGGAGGGACGCAAGTTCTACACTCCGCAGAACAAACGTGAGAGCGACGCCATCGCTTGGCGCGAACAGCTCCGAGTAAAGAGTAATAAATAGAAAGCCAAAAAAATACAAGATATGATGAAGAATTTTGCAAAACTACTCATACCCCTGATTGCCATTTTCACTGTGGCTTGCGAGAAAGAGGACCCCAATGCGCCTCGCATCAACGACAAGAGCTTCGGCTATGCGGTGGAGAGCGTGGACAACAATAGTGTCACCTTCAAGCTCGCCCTCGAAATTGCAAACATTCCCTCCGAGCAGGTGTCGGTTGCTTTCAGTTCCAGGCTCCACGAGGAGGAGATTGAGTTTAGGGCCGAGGAGGGTAAGTTTGTCGGACTGGTAACCCTCGACAGGGAGGCTTTTGAGAGCATCGACAGCAACAAAGGCGTGGCCAAAACCCCAAGTTTTACGCTGAGCACTTCGGGTGGTAACACCATCTCACTGGCAGGCATGACCTACACCCAGAAACCCTCGCTCGAAATCCACGACATCACTGACCACAAGACCCTTGCCTACAATGGCGACAAGGCCTTTGAGTACCGAACATCCTACTCCGTAATGTTCTACATCTACGGTGGCTTCTTCCTGAAAGAGACCTCTTGGGTGTGTGGTGGCGACTGGACAAGCGCCGAGAAGGAGGGCTCGGAGAATAGCTACAACGACGGCACTTGGGTGAGCCGCAAGACCATTCTCCACGGTGCAACCACCGGCGAGGGTATGTATATGCAGCTCCGCGCAACCACCCACGACGGCGAAGAGATCTACTCCAATAGGGTAATCTCCTTCGGCAACTACAACACCGAGAAGGGCGCTCTCGAAATTGGCTTGGTAGAGTCCTCCAGCGTGAAGTAACGGAGCCGATTTTATTGACACACAAAGCCCGAGTATGGAGTCCATACTCGGGCTTTTCTCACCTACCCACGCAGTTGCGCACACGGAACGACGAACCCAGGATGCGCTTCTTGATTGTGTGGTTACACTCGGCCTCAATGATACCCGTCAGCACGTCGGGCGCATCGTGCCAGCGGTTGGAGCGGAAGCGGCGGTTGTAGTTCACCAAGTGTACCGCCAGCTCGGGCCATCTCTCCCTCCAATCCTTCGGCCAGCGCAACATACGGAGCACTGTGGAGGCGTTGGAGAGGATTCGGGACTCCTTGTTGGCATTCTGGTGAAACCACCCAACGGTAACACCCGAGGCAAGCCGCTGGATATTGCGGGCAAAGCCACGGCCACCGTTGTTACTCTCAATGAGCGCCTCGCGGGTGCCACACCTCACAAGCATCTCGGCCACCTGCGGCTCGGTCTGCTCCATGTGTTCGCGAGAGTAGACCACGTCCTTCACATACACAAGGCCATCGTCGCCCACCTCATAGCAGACCGAACAGAGGTAGTCGTCGCCTGTGTCGGCGGTGTCGGTGTAGTTAGCCTTACGAATGGGGTCGGAAGGAAGAGCATCATAGGTCTGCCAACTATCGCCATAGAGAAGTCCTGCCGCGTCCGAGGGGCGCCCCTGATACATTGCCTCAAATTGGAGCGCATCGAGTCTGCGTTTCTCCACCAACAGCTCGGCTGAGTGTCGCTCGGGCCAGAGGGCCTCGCCAATGTCGCGAGGGTCAAACTCCGTGGGCGGAGTGGTCTTGAGGGCTTCAAGGTTGAGTAGGAGCCAGTCGGTGGGCGCAAGTGTGTCGAGCTGCTCCCACGAAGTTAGTTCCACAACCCTCTCCTTCTGCATTATGCGCCCCACAAGATCCTCCTTATGCCATCGAGTGAAGACAATGAGCTCCTGCGAGAGGTTGTGCTCGCGGGTGCGCACCACCGAGGTGTACCACTCCCAGCAGTTCTCGCGTATGGTTGGCGAGTTGGCCTCCATGGCATCCTTGTAGAGGTCGTCGATTATGAACACATCCACGGGATTGCCCGTAAGGGAGCCCTCCCTACCAACGGCCACAAGGTCACCACCCGTGCCCACAATCTCCGTGAGCTCGGAGGTGCGCTGATAGCCTCCGCTCCTACCGGCAGCCTTGATGGTGGTGTCGGGAAAGATGTCGGCGTAGGCCGAAGAGTCGATTAGTCGCTGGATGCGCTTGTTGAACTTTTGGGCCAACGAGGCACTATAAGAGGCTATGGCGACGTGTAGCGAGGGGTTGCGCCCGAGCATATAGGCGGGCAACAACACACTCGACCCCAGCGACTTGCCATGCTGTGGAGGTACGGTAATGATGAGCCTGCGCACCCGCCCCTCGGCAAAGGCTTCAAGCAGGGCGTAGTAGCGCGAATGAAATGGGGTTGCACTGAACGAGGGAAACATCGCCCTCGCAAAATCCAAGAAAGGCATTTGAAATTTGAGATTGCTTTTGGCCGTTAGCCAAATACTATTTACTAATTACTCTTTACTAATTAACACCTCACGGAGGTTGCCGAACGAGAAGTCGTTGGGAAACCCCTCGCCGGTGTCGAGATCGTAGGTGTGCATTTCCCACCACACGGGCACCACGTCACTCACCTCACCCTCGCGCGTGCGATATATAATAAGTGTGAGTATCAGCTCGGCCTCAAAGTTGGAGTGTAGAGTGGTGAGTGTGGCGGAGAGAAATTGTTTTCCCTCAATCTCCCGCATGAGTTCCTCGGCCACAAGTGCATAGTCGTCGGACAAAAATTCAACTTCCGTGCGCTCCTCTCCGCTGTGAACGCACCCATTTTTGGAGCAAAAAGCGCCCTCTTGGGCCGCAAAATCCTCCGATTGGCTTGATATTCTTACAGATGGCTTCATAAATTATTGGATTTTAAAATAAATTTCTTAACTTTGCAGTACAAAGATATGTTCATTTTTTGAATTTTACATACACGGAAACACAAATAAATTTACACATTTTCATACATGGCTGATAATAAAGGACAAAGAATTAAGGCCGTTCGCAAGGAGCTCGGACTCACCCAAGACCTCTTTGCAAAGGCACTTGGCGTGGGTAAGAGCGCTCTTTCGATGATTGAAACAGGCAAGAGTTCGCTGTCGGAACGCAACAAAAACATACTTGTTCAAGAATTTAACATCAACCCCGATTGGCTGGACACCGGCAAGGGCGAAATGTTCAATGGACCCAAGGACGAGTGGCAGAAGTTCACCAAGCGCACCGACAACGCCATCCCCCACCAAAGCGTGCCCCTCTACGACATGGAGGGCACCGCAGGCCTCGTTCCCCTCTTTTTGGACCCCACAAAGGTCAAGCCCGTGGACTACATCCACATTCCCAACCTCCCCAAGTGCGATGGTGCGATTTATGTAGTGGGCGACAGCATGTACCCCTTGTTGAAGAGTGGCGACATTGTGCTCTACAAGCAGATGAACGACTGGAACAACATCTTCTGGGGCGACATGTATCTCCTCTCCATCGACATCGAGGGCGAGGAGTACATCACCGTGAAGTATATCCAGAAGTCGGAGCGCCCCGGTTGCATCAAGCTCGTGAGCCAAAATCCCCACCACGCCGACAAAGACATTGAAGTTGAGCGCATCAGGGCCCTCGCATTCATCAAGGCGAGCATCCGCATGAACTCCATCAAATAGAATTAACAATGAGGAAGATAGCACTATTTATCGTTGCTGCGGTGCATTCCACAGCAACCTGCGAGGTGAGGAACTGCGCCCCACCCTTGTGTGGGACGGAGAGTTCGTCCACACCGAGAGCGTGTGGTCGCCCACCACGTTTACCCTCACCGAGCCCTCGTGGGCACCCCTGGAGGCCTTCGTCCCCGCCAAGCCGATGACCTATTGGCAGCACAGGGATGTGCAGGTAGGTGCCGGTCTGCTTGGCCTGGGAGCCATTGCCGCCTCGGTGGATCTACAAACCCGCCAGCTCCGTCAGGACTACATTCCCACCTTCCGCTACCACTACGACGACTCGTTCCAATTCCTCCCACTTGTGGCCACCGTAGCCCTGAAAACCTTCGGTGTGGAGAGCCGCAGTTCGTGGGAGCGAATGACGCTTTCGAGCGGCTTGGGCGTGGCCTCAACAATGGCCGTGGTCTATGCCGGCAAGTATGGCGTAGGGCGTCTGCGCCCAGATGGTAGTCGCCACAATTCCTTCCCCTCGGGCCACACGGCCATGGCCTTTTCGTCGGCCACCATTCTGCACCGCGAGTATGGCCACCTCTCGCCATGGGTGAGCGTTGCAGGCTACTCGCTGGCCACCGTTACGGGCATTTCGCGTATGCTCAACAACCGCCACTGGCTCACCGACGTAATCGTGGGTGCAGGTGTGGGTATCCTCGGCACCGAGCTCGGCTACCTCATTGCCGACAAGCTACTCGGCAACCGTGGCCTCATACGCCCCGAGGATGACGAGTGGACTCCCGTGGAGATTGGACGCAACCCCTCCTACATTGGCGTAGCGTTGGGACACAACCTGCTGGCGTGGGACAAAGATAGATATGAGCGTGTAGCCCCCTCGGGCGTTGGTTTCAACATCGAGGGTGCGTGGTTTTTCACTCCCAACCTGGGTGTCGGAGCGCAGGCCAAAGTTGGCCGCTATGCCGACATCGTGGAGATTGGTAGCCTCGCTGGCGGACACATCGACAACCCACAGCCCCTCAACAGCCTTGCTGTACAGGGCGGTATTTTCTACAACCACCCCCTCGACAATGAGGAGCGTTGGGCACTGGGCGCAAAGGCGCTGATG
>JAFYRC010000051.1 GCA_017547065.1 Tidjanibacter sp. | reverse complement strand
TTATCTCATAGAGAGGTTTTAGGGGATAGATTCTTATAATTGGAGAAAAAATCGTATCTTTTCACTTAGAAAAGATTTATTTGAAAAGCATGAGGAATATAGAGTAACAAAACAAGTTAGCAATTTCTTATCCATTACCCATTCTCATGCAAGTTATTCTTAATGGTTTGATACTCAAAGAGTCTTAATCAAACTTCATCAAATATAACTAATTTTCGCTAAAACAAGCCATCGAGGCGGAGATTTGTCGCCCAAATGATTTATCTTTGTACCAACAAACACCCACACATGTCCTCCAACCACTCCTCCCCGAAGTTAGGGGAGGTGTCACGCAGTGACGGAGGGGTCTGTTTGGGTAGAGCAAAGAGAAATATTTACTAATTACTCTCTACTAATTACTAATTTGGAAAAGTCGGTCGTCGGTTGTCGGTCGACAATATTACAAGGTATGTTGCAAGAGGAAATCAACAAGGCGGTGGAGGTGCTGCGCAGTGGTGGAGTGATTCTCTATCCCACCGACACCGTGTGGGGCATCGGTTGTGATGCCACCAATGCCGAGGCTGTGGAGCGCATCTACAAACTCAAAGGCTCGGTGAATAAGAAGGGTATGATTGTGCTGGTGGACGAACCCACCACCGTGGGGCGCTACATCAAGCGTGTGCCCGAGGTGGCGTGGGATCTGCTGGAACTCTCCGACAAGCCTCTCACGCTCATTCTTGATGGAGCCGTAGGCGTAGCCCCCAACCTCATTCCCGAGGAGGGTTCGCTGGCAGTGAGGGTTGCCGACCACGACTTTTGCCGTGGCGTTGTACGCCGCCTGCGCCGTGGCTTGGTAAGCACCTCGGCCAATTTCTCGGGCGAGCCTACGCCCACAACCTTCGAAGAGATTGCCGAGGGCATAAAGAGTGGCGTGGACCACATTGTGTCGACGGCCGTGGAGGGTAACCCCACCCGTAAGGCCTCCTCGATTATGGTGCTTCACGAGGATGGCTCGTTCAAGATTTTGAGGTAGCGTTGAGCCACGCAAAGGGCTGAATTATAGAGCTTAATATAAAAAAAAGAAAATTGCCACTCACATTGATGCGAGTGGCAATTTTTGTATCCGGAAGGGTGGGCGATTACAGAATTTTGGTAATCTCCTCCTGGTATTTGCGTGAGATAGGAATCGGCTCGTAGGCGCCCTCGTTGAGCACCGCAACCACAACGCCCGAGGGCTCCTTGCGAATCATCTTGATGTGCTCGGGGTTGATGAAGAACGAGCGGTGGCAACGCACAAGTCCGTGGCTTGTGATGGGCTCTTCGAGGGCACGCATCGACGAGCGCAGCACAAATTTCTTGTTCTTGCCATTCTCGGTGTAGTGAATCTGCACATAGTTCTCCTCCGACTTGAGGAAGATGATGGCCTCGGAGGCGATCACGAGTTTGAGCTTTCCATACTCGTCGTGGAACTTGACTAGCGACGACGAATCAACCTCCTCCTTGTTACGCTCGGCATAGAGCTGCATGCCGAGGTAGAGTAGGGCGTAGGGGTAAATGGTGATGCCCACGAGCTGACCGATGGTAGCACCCACCACCTCAAAATATCCACTCTCGCCGCCCATCATCAGGGTGAGGTAGAGTCCGGCAAAGAGCGAGCAGAAGATAATCTCGCCCAGACACCAGGTGGCATAGGGGAAACCGCCGGGGGTCATACGCTTGCGTATGAAAAATAGCACCATACGCGACATGGCCATCGAGCCGAGCGTGATGCACAACAGTATGGTGATGTTGAAGCTCCACGAGCCACTCTCCATCTCCAACACCTCCACAACACCGAATGGTTTGTACAGAATTGCAAATACGAATGTGAACAGCGGAATGAGCAGTGCGTGTAGCATTGCGCTTACTCCTCCGAATAAAATCTCTTTCCTACCCATTGTAAATTATCCCAAAGTTTGTGGGGACAAATGTAAGTATTTTTTGTCAAACTTCCCAAAATCGCACCATTTATCCCTAAATATGCTTTTTCATAACTTGCTACTTGTCACTGTAACAATTTTTCGGTTGGGGAGAGATGGGGCTCTATTTTTGCGTTGTGAATTAAGAAAACGACGCTATGAAAAGAATGAAAATAACAGCACTCGGAGATTCCATTACCAAAGGAGTGGTGATGGACAATGCAAATACATACTCGCTTGCGGAGGAAAATTTTGTTGAAATCCTGCGCAAGGAGCGCAATGTGGATATCGAAAACTACGGCAGGTTTGGTTGTACCATCAGCTATGGTCACCACGTCGTGGCACACCACAGCGATGAGATTGCCAACTCCGATTATACCATTATTGAATATGGTGGCAACGATTGCGACTTCTATTGGAAACGCATCGCCCTCAATCCTGCGGGCGACCACCAGCCC
>JAFYRC010000004.1 GCA_017547065.1 Tidjanibacter sp. | reverse complement strand
GCCCATCTTACCTGCCGAGCTCCAGCTGATAACCTCACCAACACCGTTGGTAATGGTAATAATTACGTTATTGAAAGTCGAGTGTACAAAAGCCATACCGACTGCCTCAACCTTAACAACGCGTTTCTTAACTGTTCCTGGTTTCTTTGCCATAACTCTCTACTTAATTATTTGGTTGCTTTTTTCTTGTTAGCTACAGTCTTCTTCTTACCCTTGCGAGTACGTGCGTTGTTCTTAGTGCTCTGACCACGAACGGGAAGACCAAGACGGTGACGGATACCACGGTAGCAACCGATGTCCATCAGTCGTTTGATGTTGAGTTGTACGAGCGAACGGCACTCACCCTCCACTTTGATACCGCTCTCAGCGATAGCATTACGGATAGCACCTACCTGCTCATCGGTCCAAGCATCTACTTTTGTGTTGTAGTCGATGCCGGCCATATCAAGAATTTTGCGAGCGGTGCTACGACCGATACCATAGATATAGGTCAAGCCGATCTCGCCTCTTTTGTTTTTGGGTAAATCTACACCTACTATACGTGCCATAAATCTTGTTCTGTTTTCTTGTTAATTACTTTTGGCGCATTTTGAATTTAGGATTCTTCTTGCAAATTACATAGAGGTGGTTGCCACGCTTTACGATTTTGCAATCCTCGCTTCTTTTCTTAATTGATGCTCTTACTTTCATCTTGAAAAGCCTTTTGTTTAATTAGTTTTGTTTGTGTGGCATAATCACTTCGCCGAAAGGTTCTTAACCAACAGTAGCGGCTGTCGCACGCTTTCCTTTCTTTTGCAGCACCAACCAGACTTGTTGTGAAATGCGTTTTCGTTCTCGATCTCACACCCCGTCCCGTTAGCACCGACTCCATTTGCAATCACAGCGGGTAAACACTTGACCCTCTCCCATTGCTCCGTGCAACACCCTGTACTCTTGGGTACCCTTGCCTCGGCCGAAGGACTATTTGTAACGGAAGGATATACGGCCCTTGGTCAAATCATAGGGCGACATCTCAACCTTTACTTTGTCACCGGGAAGAATTTTGATGTAGTGCAATCGCATCTTTCCCGAAATGTGGGCGGTAATAACGTGGCCGTTGTCCAGCTCCACGCGAAACATCGCGTTGCTGAGCGCCTCCACAATTGTTCCGTCCTTTTCAATAGCAGCTTGCTTTGCCATAGAGTTCTTTTTGTTTTGTGTTAATTCCTTTGTTTCTGTTTAGCGCGCAAAGATAGTAAAAATCTTTGGATTACCAAAATATCAATCATTTAGCGCAATCCTATTGCCTCCTCAATGATCGAAAAGTCGGTCAAAACGTCCACCTCTCCATTGCGTATTGCCACCGCATACTCGAAGTGTGCCGAAGGTTTCCTATCCCTGGTGCGAACCGTCCAACCATCGCGCTCGAAGACCACGTTTTTGGACCCCATATTGATCATCGGCTCAATGCAGATGACCATACCCTGTTTCAACAGAGGTCCTGTGCCGCGGCGACCGTAGTTGGGAACCTCGGGCGACTCGTGCATCTTACGGCCCAAGCCATGACCTACCAACTCCCTCACTACTCCGTAGCCGTAGTGTTCGGCGTGTTGCTGCACCGCAAACGAAATATCGCCCACGCGGTTGCCCGCAACTGCTTGCTCTGCACCCTTCTGCAATGCCTCCTTGGTAACCCTCAGGAGTTGCTCCACCTCGGGAGCAATCTCGCCCACCGCAAAGGTGTAAGCCGAGTCACCATAGAAGCCCTTCAAAATGGTGCCGCAATCCACCGACACAACATCGCCCTCACGAAGAGCGTAGTCAGATGGAATTCCGTGTACCACGTTCTCATTCACCGACACACAAAGTGTGTTGGGAAATCCTCCGTAGCCAAGGAAGCCCGGAACTGCTCCGTGAGAGCGGATGAACTCCTCAGCAATCCTATCGAGCTCGAGTGTAGTAACACCCGGCTTGATATGCTTGCCGACCTCGGCGAGCGTGCGGCTCACCAGAAGGTTGTTCTCACGCAGCAGTTCGACTTCTTCCTGTGTATAGATATTTATCATATCTCTTTTAGAACTCTTTTCAAAGCTTTTTGAGCGTTCTACCCGACACTAGCGACCTTTGATACGGCCGGTCTTCATCAGACCATCGTAGTGGCGAAGCAACAGATAGCTCTCAATCTGCCTGAGAGTGTCAAGTACCACACCCACCAAGATCAGCAGCGAAGTACCTCCGAAGAAGAGCGCAAACTGACGGTTGATGCCAATCATCTGAGCAAATGCGGGCAAGATTGCCACAACTGCCAAGAAGATCGAACCGGGAAGTGTGATTCTTGTCATGATGGTGTCGATGTAACGAGTGGTCTCCTTACCGGGCTTAACACCAGGGATGAAGCCACCGTTGCGTTTCAGATCATCGGCCATCATTTGGGGGTTCACAATAATTGCAGTGTAGAAGTAGGTAAACGCAAATACCAACAATGCAAATGTGAAGTTGTACCAGAAACCTGTGTAGTTGTTGAACGCAGCGGCGATACCACGAGTTGCCTCCCAGTTACCAAACAACATGGGGATGAACATCAAAGCCTGTGCAAAGATGATAGGCATCACGTTTGCAGCGTTGATCTTCAAGGGGATGTACTGGCGTACACCACCATACTGTTTGTTACCAACAATGCGTTTTGCATACTGTACGGGAATCTTACGGGTAGCCTGCACGAGTGCGATAGCTGCCATGAAGATGAGGTACAACAATACAAACTCAACAACCAACATTACCCAACCACCGGTAGCGGCATTGGTCCTAGCATCCAACTCTGCCAACAGGGCGTGAGGCAGACGAGCCACGATACCAATCATGATGATCAACGAGATACCGTTACCGATACCCTTGTCGGTGATCTTCTCACCCAACCACATCACAAACATAGTTCCGGCAATCAGAACTACCAATGCGGTCAAGATGAAGGCCGTGTTGTACTCCATGATGAATGCACCAGGAGCTTGGGCGTGCAGGTTTGCAAGATAAGCAGGACCTTGCAGGCAGAGCACCACAATGGTCAAGTACCTTGTGATTTGGTTCATTTTGCGGTGACCGCTCTCACCCTCCTTCTGCAATTTCTGGAAGTAGGGAACTACGATACCGAGCAACTGCACGATAATCGAAGCCGAGATGTAGGGCATAACACCCAACGCAAAAATAGATGCGTTCGAGAATGCACCACCCGAGAAGATGTCCAAAAGGCCCATCAAACCGTCGGCAGCCTGTCCCTGCATTGCAGCCAATGCGTTGGGGTTAATTCCGGGAATCACCACAAAACTTCCGAACCTATATATAAGAAGAAGACCAAGCGTGTAGAGAATCCTCTTACGCAACTCCTCAATCTTAAATATATTCTTAATGGTTTCGATAAGTTTCATTGCTTAACTTTCTTTCTGGTAATTGATTAGAGTTTCTCAACTTTACCACCCTTAGCCTCGATTGCAGCAATTGCGCTCTGGCTAAAAGCGTGTGCGGTTACATTGAGTGCTTTGGTCAACTCACCTTTACCAAGAATCTTCACGCGGTTGTTCTTCGAAATGAAGCCAGCCTCGATGAGAGTCTCAACATTGATGTCGGTGATGTTTTTGTTTGCTGCCAATGCCTCCAAAGTATCCAAGTTGATGGGTTTGTACTCAACACGGTTGATGTTGGTGAAACCAAACTTAGGCATACGGCGCTGGAGAGGCATCTGACCGCCCTCGAAGCCAAGCTTGTGGCTGTAGCCCGAACGCGACTGTGCACCTTTGTGACCACGTGTGGAGGTACCACCGTGACCCGAACCCTGACCGCGACCAATCCTCTTCTCGTGGTGAGTCGAGCCAGCTGCGGGTTTAAGATTGCTTAAATTCATCGTTATTTCCTTTTTTATTTATTACTACTTCACTAATTATTTAACGGTCTCAACCTTAACCAGATGTTTAACCTTGTTAATCATACCGAGGATGATGGCCGAATCGTCGTGCTCAACCGTCTGGTTTACTTTGTGCAGACCAAGTGCATCCAAGTTAGCGCACTGAGTTTTGGTCTGGCCAATACGACTCTTTACCTGAGTGATTTTCAATCTTGCCATTTCTTCTTTCTTGATTAACCGTTAAATACTTGATTCATAGAAATACCACGCAACTGAGCTACCGAAGCAGCGTCACGGAGCTCCATCAGAGCGCCAACGGTTGCTTTAACCAAGTTGTGGGGGTTCGACGAACCTTTGCTTTTTGCGAGTACGTTGTGGATACCTACGCTCTCGAACACTACACGCATTGCACCACCTGCCTTAACTCCGGTACCGGGGGCAGCGGGACGCATCAACACCTCCGAGCCACCGAAGCGGAACTCCTGAGCGTGAGGAATAGTGCCGTTAATTATAGGTACTTTAATGAGGTTTTTCTTTGCATCCTCTACACCTTTTGCGATAGCCGACTGTACCTCGCT
>JAFYRC010000050.1 GCA_017547065.1 Tidjanibacter sp. | reverse complement strand
CCACACTCGTTCTGTGTCTTCTCCAAGAGTGTGTGGAGGTGGGCCCTTGTGTCGGCATAGTCGGGGTGGTCGTAGAGGTTGGTCATCTCGCCACTCACGCCCTCGCGCAGGTCATACAACTCCCACTCGTCCACGTCGTTATAGAAGTGGATGAGTTTGTAGTCGGCCGTGCGGATGCCATAGTGTCGCTTCACGGAGTGCCACGAGGGGTACTCGTAGTAGTGGTAATATACTGCCTCCCTCCAATCGTCGGGCACTGCACCTCGGCGTGAGGTGAGCACCGGTACGAGTGAGCGTCCCTGAATATCCTCGGGGATCTCCACGCCCGCAAATTCCAGCAGGGTGGGGGCAAAGTCGATGTTCATAGCCAGGGCCTTGGTTTTGGTGCCGGCCTTGATAGCCTTGGGGTAGCGCACCATCAGAGGTGTGCGGTGGCACTCCTCATACATAAACCTCTTGTCGAACCAGCCATGCTCGCCGAGGAAGAAGCCCTGGTCGGAGGTGTAGATGATGATGGTGTTGTCGGCCTGGCCAATACTTTCCAGGTAGTCCAACAAGCGGCCCACGTTCTCGTCCACGGCCTTGATTACGGCGCAGTAGTCGCGCATATATTGCTGATACTTCCACCTGATAATCTCCTCTTTGGTGGCCTTATCTTTCATCTCGTTCCACTCGGCAATCCTGCCTGCATAGGCCTCGCCCCAACGCTCCTTCTCCTCGGGGGTCATACGATCCCACGCAGCCTTGAACTGCTCCACCGAGGCGCGGTGGTTGTTGGCACGGCTCACATCTGCCACGTTGGCATTGCTCCAATCGCCAAGGTCGTAGTCGGCCGAGAGTTGCTCGTTGGTCATAACTTTGAGGTCCCACTCGGGCCACATGTGCTCGCCAATCTCCATCTCTTGCTCGCGGGCGGCCGAGCCACGTCCCTCGTAGTTGTCCAGCAGTGTGGCCGGCTCGGGGAAGGTGTGGTCGTTGTACATACCGAGGTGGCGCTGTGCGGGCATCCAGTTGCGGTGGGGTGCCTTGTGGTAGTAGAGCATAGCGAAGGGTTTTTCCTTGTCGCGCTGTTCGAGGAAGTTGATGGCCTTGTCGGTGATGATGTCCGTAACATAACCATCCTCTACAACCTCGCCACCTGCCTCCCAGAAGCGGGGCTTGTAGTACTCGCCCTGACCGATGAGGATGCTCCAATAGTCAAAACCCTGGGGCTCGCTGTTGAGGTGCCACTTACCAATCATGGCCGTCTGGTAACCACTCTCTTGGAGTAACTTGGGGAAGGTCTGCTGGTCGCCGTCGAAGGTGCGCGAGTTGTCCGTAAAGCCATTCACGTGGCTGTACTTACCCGTGAGTATGCACGCCCTCGAAGGGCCCGAAATGGCATTTGCCACATAGCAGTTCTCGAAGAGCATACCCTCCTCGGCCAAGCGGTCGAGGTTGGGGGTGTGGATGAGCGCACGGTCGTAGCAACTCAACGCCCTGCAAGTGTGGTCGTCGGTCATCATGATGATGATATTTGGCCTTTGGGCCTCTTTCTCGGCACAACCTGTAAGTCCTGCTACGAGAGGGAGTGCAACGCCTGCACCCGTCAGTAGTTTACTATTCATTATGCTATTGTTTCTTTGTTTTGACTAATTGTTGAAGAATGGGCCGAGGGCCTTGATGAGCTGCTTGTCGCCCGTGTGGAGTCCCCACTCATACATCTTACGGCGCAGGCGGTGGATGGTCGGCTTGTGTCGGCTCTCCACGGCGAGGTTCTGCATCTCGCCACGGTCGTTCTCCATGTCGAAGAGCTGCTCGCGGTTTTGGAAGTGGTTGTAGAGTACATATTTATACTTGCCCTCCACAATACACCAGCCTTTCACGTTCACCTCCGAGAGGAACGTCTCAATGAAGACCTCCTCGTGCAATGGGGCATCCTGCTTGTGGAGCACGCCGCGCAGCGATTTACCCCTATACTTGTTGCTGTCCAGCTCCACGCCACCGTAGTCGCAGATGGTTCTCACAAGGTCGAGGCCGATGTTGGAGAGGGCAACGCTGTTGGTAGCACCCCTGAGGGCCTTGCGGTCGCTTGCGGGGGCCTTGACAATCAGCGGAACGTTCACACACTCCTCCTGCAATATCCACTTCTGGTTCCACTGGTGGGAGGCGGCTCCGTCGCCGTGGTCGCTACAAAAGAGGATGAGCGAGTTGTCGTAGAGTCCCTCCGCTTTGAGCAGAGCCACGAGGTTGCCGATGTGGGCATCCACCCTCTCGGTTAGGCGGTAGTAGGCATAGAGGTACTCCCTCCAATCGTCTTCGGTGTAGAGCGCTGTGTCGTGCGAGCGGGGGTGGGAGGCCTTACGCAGAGCTATGGCCTCGGGCTCGTAGGTCGACTTCTGGAAGTTCTTGGGCAGGTTGGGGCACTCCTCCGCGCGGGGCAGCTCAACCTCTCCGTAGGGGAGCGTCTGGCGGCGGGCCCACTCACAAATCTCGTGGGGGTCCAGGAAGGAGGCAACAAGAAAAAGAGGTTTTTCCTTGTCACGTCCATCAAGGGCGGTGGCGATGTTTTCGACCATGGTGCGGTCGTCCATGTTGCACACCTTCTTGAAGCCGCGGCCCTCCTCGGGGAGATTTACCTCGCTGGCGTGCCACTTACCGGCATACATTGCCTCGTAGCCTGCGTCCCTCATCAGGTAGCCGATACTCTGCCTCATAGCCTCCTCGTCGGGCTGAATGCCGTTGTCGGTGGCGCCAATCTCGCTTGGCATAAGACCCGTCATCAGCGACGCCCTGCAAGGGCCACTCAATGGGAAAGGACAGTAGGCCCTATCGAGCCTCACGCCATCCTCGGCCAGGGCGTCCATCGCGGGAGTGTGGAGGTCGACATTGCCTGCACAACTCATTGCCGAGGCGGTCTGCTGGTCGGTCATGATGAGGATGATGTTGGGGCGCTCCTGTTTGGGTGCTGCCGAGCTTGGAGTTGCGGCACTCAGCGCCGTTGGCACCGCCACAACACCAGCCATGAGGGCCGATTGGATGAGTCTATTTATCTTCATAGTTCTCTTTCGTTTCGTTCTTTTGGCACAATCACTCCTTCGGGAGTGTAGCCACACAATTCCACTCTACAAATGTAGAGAATATGAATGACAAAAAACTTTGATTTTGTTCTATTTGTTGTTGAATTTGTTGAATTTTTGCCGTCATTTTCGGACAAAAAAAGCCGTACTGCACAAGCAATACGGCTCCGAAACCCCTTGTGGGGTATATTGTAGGGCCCTTTTAGGCCTGATTCTCTTCTGCCTTGGGAAGGTTGCGTTTGAGTAGTGCTGCACCCAGCAGGGCCGAGATAATCGTGCCGCACAAGATACCCAGTTTTGCACTATCCAGCAGGGTCTTACCATCGGCACCCAGGGGCGAGTAGGAGAGGTCGGCGATGAACATCGACACTGTGAAGCCGATACCGCACAACATACACACGCTCGCAAAGGCCTTCCAGTTGCAACCCGTAGGCATCGAGGCAATTTTCAGTTTGATGGCCAGCCACGAGAAGCTCAATACGCCCACAAACTTACCTGCAACCAAGCCCAACATCACAGCCAGGCTCACACCCGAGAAGAGGTCGCCAATCTGGAAACCGCTCAGATCCACACCCGCATTGGCAAAGGCAAAGATGGGGAGGATGAGGTAGTTGATAAACTCCCTCAGGTCGTCCTCCAATTTCTGGAGAGGACTGATGAGGTGGTCGGAAGCCGACTCGATACTTTTGAGAGTCTGAATTTGGTCGTTGGTGAGCACCACAACGTGGTTTTTATCGGTCACCTCCGTTACGGGGAACTCGTTGATATTACGACGAATACGCTCGATGTAGTACTGCGAGCCTTTGCTCAAACATGCGGGGATGCAGAAGGCTGCAATCACACCCGAAATGGTGGCGTGGATACCCGAGTTGAGCATTGCAAACCAGAGCACAACGCCCGCAACGAGGTAGAAAGTCTTGCTCGACACCCTGAAGCGGTTGCCCAGCACCATCACAACAATGCACAGCAGCGCGAGGGCCATGTATGCCCAGCTAATCTCCGAGGTGTAGCACAGAGCGATGACGATGATACCGCCCAAGTCGTCGGCAACGGCAAGGGTGGTGAGGAAAATCTTCAAGCTCAAAGGAACCCTCTTGCCGAACATTGCCAGCACACCCAGCGAGAAGGCGATATCGGTGGCCATTGGAATTGCCATACCGCGCATCATACTCGCATCCGAGGGACACGACAGCAGGAAGAAGAGCACGGGGATGAGCATGCCGCCACACGCACCAATGATGGGGAGGATTGCCTTCTTGATGGACGAGAGCTCGCCCACAAGAATCTCCCTCTTGATTTCCAAGCCCACCGAGAGGAAGAAGATGGCCATCAGGAAGTCGTTGATGAAGGCTGCGAGGCTCATGGGGTGACCTCCGTGGCTGAAGAAGTTAAACTCGCCCAGCGAGAGCGAAATGGGGGTGCTCCACAATCCGAAGTACCACTCTTTCAGTCCGGGCACGTTGGCACAGATGAGTGCCACCACGGTGGCTGCAATCAGCCAGAAGCTCGCTGTGGAGTATTTTTTGAACAAACTTAAAAATGTATAGTTCTTCATTTTTATGTTTTGTGTGTTGTTAAACTTTGGGTTTATTTCGTGTGTTGTTGTGTTCTCTTGCCACTCGCCCTCTGAACAAAAGGGGACGCGGGGTGGAATCGGCCGCCAAAGGTTTGCGGCTGCATTTCGGGGGCGAAAGTAGTGATTTTATCCTATCGTTGTTCTCGTCCGGACAAATTTATGTTCATTGTGGCACAAAAAAAGACCGAACTACCATTGTAGTCCGGTCCATAATCTGTGCGGTTGTTCGGCAGAAGACTATTCCTCCTACTCAACCTCGGTGGCCACCTGTGAAAAATCAACGTCTACATTGAAACGAAACTCCTTACCCTCATCCGACACAAAAACAATCTCCAACGTGTGCTGTTGCGCCAAGGTGGGAGTGGTCTCAAAAGTGAACTTAAAGTCGTGATTTAGAACGCAGTGATTTATTTTCTTTTGCCTAAAATACTTGACCGTCAGTACCGACAAGTCTGGCAATGTAAAAGCACACAGCCTTTTGTTTATCACGGTGTGTTTAGAGGATAGGTTTTGATAAAATGGGCGTTGTGTTTCCTCAAAATAATTGCTATCAATGTAGGGCTTGTAGCTACTACATTCCATTATAATAATGTCTGATAGAGGTGTGCCTGCAAGATGTTTATCATCATAATCCGCACTGCTGACAATCTCTATTTTTATAAAATTGTACCCGATGGCGGCAGTGTCAAATTGATCTTCTTTTTCAATATTTCTATTGTAGCAGGTGTCGTTGTTTTTCTCGCTTAATTGCCTATGTAGCAAACATTGCTCCATTTGGCAGTCGGGTTCCCAACAACACAAATAGGACATCCAATGAGCACAGTCGCCATATTCGGGGCCATCAATACTGCTATCTGCCACAGCCATATAGAGGGTGTTGGTGCTGCGGTCGAACTCCCAACAGGTATTGACTAAATCCACATATCTTTGTATGAAAGTTTCGGCAAACACCACGCCCAAATGGGGTTGTGGCTCTCGCCAACAGCCATAGAGCCCGACCACCATTGCCGATACCAAGATGAGGTGTGTTGCAAATTTTCTCATAATAAAGCGTAAAGTTTTGCCTATTGGGCATTTGGTTTGTCGTAGGTTACCATACGAAACCAAGCTGCGTAGTTTCTGTCTATATTGTTGTATTTTAAGCTATCGGGAGTATTTGGTGCGTCTGGGGTACCGCATTCCAAGGGGTTTTCGGTGGCTGGTTTTTTGATGGTGCTTGTTGCAAATATAGCAATTATTGTGTGAAATACAACGATTTGGTGTGTAAAAAAGCCGAACCACAAACGTGGTCCGGACCATAAATCGTGCGGTTATTCGGGGAATTATTTCTCCTTAATCTCGGCGGCTGTCGGTGCAAAATCCACATCCACCTCAAAACGGAACTCCTTACCCTCGTCCGACACAAACACAATCTCCAAAGTGTGCTGTTGCGACAAGGTCGGTGCTATGTTGAAAGTGAGCGCAAAGTCGAATTTATTTTGGGGATAGGAGGGAACTTTGATGTTCGAAAAAGTGTGGCTTGCCAAGAGTGTCAGGTCGGCAATCGTAAGTTCGTTCACCATTTTGTGTATCTCTTTGCAGTGGTATAGGGGTGTTCCATATAGCCATTCGTTGACAAAAGTATAACCGCTATCAATGAACTCTTTGTATGAATATCCCACAAATGTTGTGATGTCGGCCAAGGAGCTTCCTTTTAGATGATCTTGGTCGTAATCAGAATTGCTTGATATTCGTATCTCCACAAAATCTTCGCTGTATGCAGTTGGGCGGTCGTAATCTACGAAAGTGTTGATGTGATGGTAATACGTGTATGTGTGATTATAGCTACAATCGTTATGTTTGTTGCTCAACTTGCGATGGGCCTCTCGGCTTTCCGGCGTTGCATATTTCTCTTTAATCAGTCCAAGAGTTGCAACCACTTTGCGACTTTCCCAAGGTGTTACATATTCCAACCTCAACTCATTGTGGTCAAACTGCCAACCAACCTCTTCATTTAGCTCTCGGTAGTCGTAGACAAACGAAGGTATTGTAATATGGTGCCAATCAACTACTCTGCTGACACACGACGTGAAGCAGAAGAACAAAATGGGTATGATTGCAAGCTTTTTCATGGAAGTTAGTTTTGATTAGGTTTGTCATAAGTTACCATTCGCATCCAATATCTATAATGGACTTTTAGTTCTTCATCTACTGCTATGTTGGGATTATCATAGTTTTGAGTTTGGCTTATGTCAAATACGTCAGAAATATACCAGCCATTTGCTTTCCCATTTGACCATCCCCAACAACAATGGACATAATCATTCTCAGATATAGTTGTTCTGCTTACTACATTCCCGTTCTGATTTTCGCAAATATTTTCTGTGATTAGTTTGTAATATCCATCTATGAGCCACGCGTGTCCGCCACTGGGAAATAAAGCTAATGCTCCCATTAAAGTGGGGCTATCATTGTCTAACATTTCTTTGACCGTTGATAGAGAATATCCAACATGTCTGTCAGTATTAGTATAACCTAGTTCTTTAAGATATTTTTTTGCTGCATTGGGCGTGGCAAAACTTTGTATGCCAGAAAACCCGTAACGCATATTACATCCGTCACCTATACTTCTAATCATTCTTGCCAGATCTTCTATTTCCATCATGTTGTGACTACTATATGAGATGGATTCTTCTGTCAAAAATTCATCCCATCCTGTCATATTGTTTGGGTTGTCAATATTGGCAACTATGTGTGTGTCGGGAAATTTATTGTATGCAAGAATTTGAGCGACAGCAATGGCAATACATCCCGCAGCTGTTGGTTCTTTCCCTATGTAATTCTCAATGGTGTGGGTTAAATAATCGTAGTCTTTAACGAAAGATACTGTATCTACTCCATCGTCTGCGTAGTAATAATATCTATATTTACAACGCAAATTAAATGGCTTGTGTTGGTGCCATAGAGTTGTCAACAACGGACCAATTTGCCCTTCCCTGCGTGTTTCAGTCCTGTATGTATAAGAAGGGGTAGAGCCACCACCTCCGGTGAAAAATCCATCGTCTAAAATGAAAGGATCTCTGCGTTTTTCTTGATATATATCATCCGTTAATGATGTTATAAGGCCATCGGGGTCAATTCCACCCAATAAATAGTCGTCATCTTCTGGAATGTACAAATCTTCTAATGTTATATTTTCTCCTGCATCTCCATGTTCAGTGGTGTCTTCCTGTGAAGGGTCAATGGAACGACTGTTGAGATTTTTTTTGCGATAATTTAGGTTTCCACTCTCGGCAAGGGCAATGACATCGCAACCGAAACGAGCGTCGGCTGCCAAAATAGCAAAACCCTCGTCGTTTTCGAAATTCACGATGTAGTATGCATCGGTTGGCTCCTCACCATTTGTCGAGCGAGTTTGTTGTAGGATGTCGGCAGACGTTACTGTCTGAATGTTGCGAATGGTTTTTTTCTCTGCACGAGAGGAGGGAGATAAAACTTCCATAGTGGCAAGCATATTGTCAAGAGCTTGCGTGATGGTGATGTGATAGGGAGATTGTTGCGTTTCGTGGCTTTCGGCAATCAACTCTTCCGGTTGAAAGTTTGGTTCATTGTAGCAAGCAACAAAACAACAAAGACAGGTCGTTAGGCAAATAGCCCTAAATGCTCTATTGGTTTTCATGGTGCATAGTTGTTTGAATGTTAGATGTTTGTGTAACTCCCGAATGAGTGATACAGCTCGGGTGGTGCTGCATGGCAGGCCCCGATAAACTTCGCAAACCTACCAACAAAACAAGACTATGTCCATTGTAGTGTAATTTTTGGCATTTTAATCAACTTTTGCAAATATAGTAAATAAAGATGTGATGTCCAATAGTTTAGCACAAAAAAAGACCGAACCATTTTTGTGGTCCGGTCGTACTTTTCTGTTATAAGCCTCTGTCGCTTACTCGGCGGGAATAACCTCCACCAACTCAACGGTGAAAGCCAAAGCCTGGTTGGGGCCGATCTGCTGGGGAGCCCTCTGGCCGTAAGCCAACTCCGAGGGGATCCACAATTTGATCTCGCCACCCTCACCAACGAGCTTCATACCCTCGCTCCAACCTTTGATAACCTGGTTGAGTGCGAAAGTGATGGTGTCGCCACGCTCGTAGGAAGAGTCGAATACCTTGCCGTTTTTGAGCTTACCCTCGTACATAACCCTTACCTGGTCAGCATCGTTAACAGCTTTTTTCTCGGGGTTACCCTCGCGTACGATCTCATACAACAAGCCGCTCTCGGTTTTCTTCACGTTCTTACCCTTAGCAACCTCTGCCAAGTACTCCTGCGATTTGGCCAAAGCCTTCTGGGGAGCAGTTACGTTGAAATACTCGCGCAAGAAAGCAAATGCAGTCTCACGATCCATTACTGCCTTCTCTGCCAATGCGTCCTCAACGCCTTTGTAGAAGAGGTCCATATCCAACTCGTCCTCCAACGAGCCAACGAGCTGTGCCAACGAGCCACCGAAGTCGGTACCCAAAGCATACGAAAGGGTGTCAACGTCGTTCTTCATAGCACGACCGCCACCGCAAGAAGCCAACGAGCATACCATTGCTACCGAGGCCAAAATTACAAGTGCTTTTTTCATTTTTGATAAGTGTTTATTTGGTTTACATTTTTTGGTGATTTTTCACAATCGGTCGCAAATATAACAACTTTAATTGGATTTTAGTATCAAGCCGCACAATTTAAACAACATTCGTGCGCCCACGTTGGCGTCCCACTCGTCCTTGGAGTCGCTGGGGGCAACCTCCACAAGGTCGAAACCTACAATCCTACGGCCACTCCTCACCACGCTATCAAGCAGATAGAGGGCCTGATTGAATCCGAGGCCTCCCGTTACGGGCGTACCCGTGCCGGGGCAGTTGTCGGCCGAAAGGCCGTCGATATCGAAGCTCACATAGACATTCTGGGGTAAGTGGCTCACAATCTCCTGGCACTGCGCAGCCCACGATGTGCCCTCAAACCTGGCAACCGAGAGGCGGTAGTCGTCAAACTGCACCACGCGCTTGTCGCCCTTGGCCAGGGCAACCTCCTCGTCGCAGTAGTCGCGAACGCCCACCTGCACCAGTCGCTCCACCTGGGGCACCTGTTGCAATACATTATACATAATAGACGCGTGTGAGTAGGTGAAGCCCTCATAGGCCTCCCTCAGGTCGCAGTGGGCGTCGATGTGCAACACGCCCAGCGAGCCGTGCTTCTCGCCCAGAGCTTTGATATATCCCAGTGGGGTGCTGTGGTCGCCACCCACAAGGCCCACCAGCTTACCCTTCGAGAGCCACTCGGAGGTCTGCTTGTAGACTAGCTCGTTGAGCTCCTCGCCGCCTTTGTTAATCTTCTCGATGTGGGTTCCCATACGGGCGTTCTTCTCCACGTCGCCACCCCTCTCCAAGAAGTCGATAACCTTGCGGGCCTCCCTGCGCAGGAGTTTGCTCTGGTCCTGCACGGAGTAGTCGATGGGCACGGTGCCAATGCCCTTGCGCCACTCGTCGGGGCTCACCACGTCGTAGAAGTCGAGTTGCACCGAGGCGCCGATAATGGCATCAGGAGCATCCTCCTGACCACCGCCATAGGAGGCCGTTACGCCCCAGGGTACCGACACCAAAACAAGTGCCGATTCCTCCGTCGTGAAGGGCATTCCGAAATAGTTACCGTTGGCTGCACCCACAGCCGAAGGGTTATACTCTTTTGTACTCATATTTTCTGTTGTTTGTTTAGTAGGAATTGTCGTTGGGTTTACTCCCCATTTCGGGGGCATTATT
>JAFYRC010000049.1 GCA_017547065.1 Tidjanibacter sp. | reverse complement strand
GAAATAAAAAAACCGCATCGAAATCCGATGCGGTTTTTTTTATTTGTTTGTGCCTTATTTGTTTTTCTTGGCCTTGGCAGCTTTTTTCTGCTCCTTGCGCTGTTTTTGCTGGGCCTTCATCTTCTCGGTCTGGCGTTTCTCCAACTCATAGACGCGCTGAATCTGACGAGGGTTGAGATACTTGCTATACTCCTTGTAGTATTTCTCGCGGATGTCGAGCACCTTGCGGCTGTGGGCAAACTGAGCTTTGATCTGCTCCTCCACCTGCTGGTCAGTCATCTCCCTGCGAGCAACTTTGGGGGTTGCGCTCTTCCTTGCCTTCTGGAGATCACGAATCTCCATACGGTATTTTACGAAGGTTGCGGTGAACTTGGCGGTGGTTGCGTCATCCATTCCCAGCGAGAGGGCAATCTCTTGTGCCTGGGTGGTGGCAATCTGCTCGGGGGTTACTTTGTCCATAAAGTCGCCCGAGTTGAGAATTTTGAAGAGGAGTTTGTCGCCCTCCTCGCCATACTTACCCATCAGTGTGGAGAGGTTCTCCATTGCGGGAGTTTCGAGGGGTGCGTAGCCGTAGGTGCGGAACACCTCTTTGATTGTGTCGAACATATAGTTACGCCTGGTCATCTCCACAGGGGAGAAGTCGCGTGTACCCTTTGGTATGCTTGGTTTTTGAGCCATATCCTATTAAATTGAGAATTGAGAATTTCGGTATGTCTTTGGCATATTTATATGCTACACCAGCGGCGTACCTTAATTTTCCATTTTTAATTTTCCATCAATTTTCTATACTTAACCCTGTGGGGAGTGGTGTCGAGGCCCTGAGCCTTCTTGTGCTCCTCATACTCGCTGTATGAGCCCTCGAAGTAAACCACACGGCCGTCGTCCTCAAACGAGAGGATGTGGGTTGCAACCCTATCAAGGAACCACCTATCGTGGGAGATTACCACAGCACAACCTGCAAAGTTATCAAGACCCTCCTCCAACGCACGCAGGGTATTTACGTCAATGTCGTTGGTGGGCTCATCGAGCAGAAGCACGTTACCTTCCTCTTTGAGTGCAAGTGCTAAGTGGAGGCGGTTACGCTCACCACCCGACAGCACGCCACACTTCTTCTCCTGGTCGGCACCACTGAAATTGAAGCGGCCAACGTAGGCACGAGCGTTAATCTGGCGGCCACCCAACTGAATAAGCTCACTATTCTGCGAGATTACCTCAAAGACGGTCTTCTCGGGGTCGATGCTCTTGTGCTGCTGGTCAACGTAGGCGAGTTTCACGGTCTCACCAATGCGGAACGAGCCGCTGGTGGGCTCTTCAAGGCCCATAATCATACGGAACAGAGTGGTCTTACCGGTACCGTTGGCACCAATCACACCCACAATACCCGCAGGGGGCAACACAAAGTTGAGGCCCTCATAGAGAACCCTGTCGCCAAAGGCCTTCGATACGTCGTGAGCCTCGATAACCACATTACCCAAGCGGGGGCCGTTGGGAATGTAGATTTCGAGTTTCTCCTCCTTCTGCTTGGTATCCTCGTTGAGCAGTTTGTCGTAGGCACCCAGACGGGCTTTGCTCTTGGCGTGGCGAGCTTTGGGGCTCATACGCACCCACTCCAACTCACGCTCCAGAGCCTTGCGGCGTTTGCTCTCCTGTTTCTCCTCCATAGCCAGACGAGTGCTCTTCTGATCGAGCCAGCTGGAGTAGTTACCCTTCCAAGGAATACCCTCGCCACGATCAAGCTCAAGAATCCAACCTGCAACGTTGTCGAGGAAGTAACGGTCGTGGGTTACGGCAATAACCGTACCCTTGTACTGATTGAGGTGCTGCTCGAGCCAGTCGATACTCTCGGCGTCCAAGTGGTTGGTAGGCTCGTCAAGCAGCAGCACATCGGGCTCCTGCAACAGCAGGCGGCAGAGTGCCACACGCCTGCGCTCACCACCCGAGAGGTGGTCTACCAATGCATCGGGGTCGGGACAACGCAGGGCGTCCATTGCACGCTCCAACACGCTGTCAATCTCCCAGCCATTCACGTTGTCGATCGCCTCGGTAAGCTCGCCCTGACGCTCGATGAGTTTTGCCATCTGGTCGTCGTCCATGG
>JAFYRC010000048.1 GCA_017547065.1 Tidjanibacter sp. | reverse complement strand
GACGGAGATAGAGAGATATGTCTTGCAAACAAACCACAATAGGTGCCCCTATCACATTCAGTGGTAAGGGTCTACACACAGGAGCCTTGGTAACAATGGTTGTACGACCTGCCGAGGCCGATAGGGGTATTGTTTTTAGGCGTATCGACCTTAAGGGTCAGCCCGAGGTTCCTGCATTGGCCGGTTTTGTTAGCGACACCGCAAGGGGTACGACTATCAAAAATGGCAAAGCCAAGGTGTCGACCATTGAGCATTTGATGGCTTCGTTGTGGACTTTGGGCGTGGACAACGCGGTGGTTGACATCGACGCTCCCGAGGTGCCCATTATGGATGGCTCGGCCAAAGCCTATGTTGCTGAGATTGCAAGGGTTGGTATTGTGGAGCTCGACGCCGAAAGGCGCTACTTTGAGGTGCCCGAGAAGGTGACTTTCGCCATTGAAAAGAAGGGTGTGGAGATTACCATTGAGCCTGCCGAGGAGTACTCGGTGGACCTCACGGTGGATTATAGCTCGCAGGTGGTTGGTAGGCAGTTTGCCCACTACGACAAGAGCGTGGATTTTTCGGCCGAGATTGCTCCCTGCCGTACCTTCGTGTTCCTCCACGAGATTGAGATTCTCCTCCGCCTCGGACTCATCAAGGGCGGTAGTGTGGAGAGCGCTATTGTGGTGGTGGAAAAACCAATTTCGGAGCGCTCGAAGAGGCGCATTTGCAAGGCCTTCAAGAAGGAGAACATCGAGGTTGAGAATGGCTATTTAAACCACCTCGGACTGCGTTTCCCCAATGAGATTGGTCGCCACAAGTTGCTCGACATTCTGGGTGACTTGGCACTGCTCGGCGTGCGCATCAAGGGTAAAGTTACTGCCCTGCGTCCCGGCCACTTGGCCAACACACAGATGGCCCAGAAGTTGGCAAAATTGATGTCCCAGCAGGACAATAAATAGTTGAAAACGACGTTATTAAGAAAAACAAAATAGAACTATGGTAAGTAATATGGCTTATGTGGCCCCTACGGCCAAATTGGGCGAGAATGTTGTGGTTGAGCCTTTTGCCTACATCGAGGACGATGTGGTGATTGGTGACGGCTGCTGGATCGGCCCCCACGCCAGCGTTATGGCGGGTACACGAATGGGTAAGAACTGCAAGGTGCACAGCGGTGCAGTTATCGGCGGTGTTCCCCAGGATTTGAAATTCCACGGCGAGTATACCACTTGCGAGATTGGTGACAACAATATGTTCCGTGAGTGCTGTACCGTTAACCGCGGTACTGATGCAAAGGGTAAGACCGTTATTGGCAACAACAACCTCGTGATGGCTTATGCACACATCGCTCACGACTGTATCATTGGCAACAACTGCGTGATTGTTAACAACGTGTCGTTGGCAGGTGAGGTTGAGCTTGGTAACTACGTTGTCTTCGGTGGCCACTCGGGTGCTCACCAGTTCAGTCGCATCGGTGACCACGCAATGATTGCTGCCAATACCTTCGTAAATAAGGACGTTCCTCCCTACGTTAAGGCTGCTCACACTCCCATCACTTATGTGGGTGCCAACTTCCTGGGCCTCCGCCGCAGGGGTTTCTCCAACGAGGAGATTAAGCAGATTCAGGATATCTTCCGTGTGCTGTTCCAGGACGGCCACTCCTACTCGACTGCTTGCGACATCGTTATGGCGCAGTTCCCCGAGAGCGAGATTCGCAACCAGGTTGTGAACTTCATTCGTGAGTCGAAGAGGGGTATCCTCAAACCTTACAGCGTTTCGGCCGTAGCAGACTCGGAGTAATCGCAGGGTAATATAGACTGAAAAGCCCCAAGGAGCAGACGCTTCTTGGGGCTTTTTGTTGGCCTTGGCTTGGCCCATTTGGGTAAAACAGCGAGGGCCCTCCCATCTCGGGAAGGCCCTCGGCACACAATACTTAAACTAAACTTTACTTATTAACCAAAGCGAAAAGGGCGGTGGAGTGTTGTGGTTGGTTTTGTGGCCAGGGAGAACCTACCCACCGCCCTAGTCCGCTAAAAAGAGATTGTCGCCATCGTGGTCTACCCTTACAAAGTCGCCACTCTTGGTGAATACAAGGTCGACGCCGTTGTCGAGATCCACCTCATAGTAGCGTCCGTCGACGGAGATCTGGTCGATTTCGTTTGAAGGGTAGTTGGCGTTGACATAGCTCAAAAGGCCTGCAGGGACAATGCTGTCGGGCACTTTTGTGTAACGACAGTCGATGTCGGTCCACTCGCCACTGCGGTTGAACTCAATCTTGTTGCTGTTGGTGAAGTATACGTCATAGCCGTAGGTGAACTCATCGTAGTCCTTCACTACTCTAGAGATTTCCAGGTCGCCAAAGTGGGTTTCGATACATTGTTGTGCCGCTTGTGGCAACAACTCCAAGGTGAGAAATTCGTCGTTTTTCTCGCAGCTAGCCAACGTTGTCAGCGAAGCCATAATTGCCATAAAAAAGCTCATGCGTTTCATAGTTTGTAATGATTACAATGTTGTACTTGTTGCAAAGATATGCAAAAGTTTTTAACTTGCAATACCTGCTCAAAAAAAATACCGAAAATTTCACATTG
>JAFYRC010000047.1 GCA_017547065.1 Tidjanibacter sp. | reverse complement strand
GCGCATCCTTGAAGTCGTACTCCTTCTGCAAGTGGTACAACACCGCAGGCACGATACCGCACGAACCGCAAGTTGGAGCAGTTACGATAGTGCCACCCGAAGCATTCTCCTCGCTCACAGCCAAGGCATACGAGAAGAGCATGCCGCGAGTACGCAAAATACCGTTGTAGCCACGCGAACGAACGTGGTAGCTTGCTGCCTTGCGACGCAAGTGCAAAGCACCTGGCAATACGCCCTCGTTAGCAAGGCCATTCTCGATAGCTGTGCGCATAGTGCGCCACACCTCAAGGAGGTAATCTTTAATCTCCTCACCCTCGTTCTCGAAGACAAACTCCCAATACGACTTACCCGTCTTGTTGCACCAAGCCATAATCTCATTCATGGTAGTCATAGGGTAGATGTGGTCGCTGGCGTTATTCTCCTCGCCCTCAAGCACAATAGTTCCACCGCCAATACTGTAAATAACTTGGCTATCGGTAACATTGCCCTCGGCGTCAAGCATCTCGAACTTCATAGCGTTAGGATGGTAGGGCAAATACTGCTGTGCGCACCAAACAATCTCTACGGGAGCAACACCCTCGAACACCTCATTGATAGCCATATCGGTCAAGTGGCCCTTAACGGTAGCGGCCAACGAGCCATAAAGCGTCACACGATATGCCGCAGCATTAGGGTACTCATCGCGAATTTTAATCGAGGCCTTCTTCGGTCCCATAGTGTGGCTACTCGAAGGGCCTTTGCCAATAATAAATATCTCTTTTATGCTTCTCATATATGCACAATACTTTACAATCGTACAAAGATAGAAAAAAAATGAAAAATTGAGAATTAAAAATTATAATTTTTACGCACGAACAAGACAAAAAAAGAGTAGCTGAAAAATTCAACTACTCTCAACTAGTTACTAACTACTCGCTACTCGATGATTCCAGCGCGACGGAAGATGTAGTCCACATTCTTGAGGTAGTACTCCAAAGTGAAGCACGAATCCAACTCCTCACGCGAAAGCAACGACATAACCTTCTCGTTCTCAGCCAAAAGCTCCTGATAGTCAGCACGCTCAGCCATAGCGCGCATAGCCACTGGCTGTACAGTATCGTAAGCCTCCTCACGCGACAAGCCCTTGTCAATCAAGGCATTCATCACGCGCTGAGCAAAGATAACCTTGCGAGTGCGATAGATATTCTCCATCATCACATCCTCGAAGATTACGAGGTTGTCCAAGATACCCTTGAAGCGGCAAAGCATATAGTCCAACAACTCGGTAGCATCAGGCAAGATGATACGCTCGGTTGCCGAGTGCGAAATATCGCGCTCGTGCCACAAAGCGACATTCTCGCAAGCTGTAGCCATATAGCCGCGCATCACACGTGCGCAACCGCAGATATTCTCCGACGAGATTGGGTTACGCTTGTGAGGCATTGCGCTTGAGCCCTTCTGACCCTTGCCGAAAGCCTCCTCGACCTCGTGAACCTCGGTACGCTGCAAGTTACGAACCTCGAGAGCCATCTGCTCCAACGACGAAGCGATAACTGCCAATGTAGCAATATAGTAGGCGTGACGGTCGCGCTGAATAACCTGAGTCGAAACGTTTGCCGAGTCGATACCCAACTTCTCGCAAACATAGTCCTGAATCATTGGCGGAATGTTAGCGAAGTTGCCCACAGCACCACTCATCTTACCTACCTCAACACCACGTGCAGCGATGCGGAAACGGTCGAGGTTGCGACGCATCTCCTCATACCAGAGAGCCCACTTCAAACCAAAGCAGGTAATATCGGCGTGGATACCGTGGGTACGGCCAATGCAGGGAGTATATTTAAACCTAATTGCCTGTTTCTTAAGCACCTCCACAAATTTATCGAGGTCCTCAGCAATAATCTTATTGGCCTGCGAGAAGAGGTAGCCATTGGCAGTATCCACCACGTCGGTACTTGTAAGTCCATAGTGTACCCACTTGCGCTCCTCGCCCAGCGACTCGCTCACCGCACGGGTGAAGGCAACAATGTCGTGCCTTGTCTGGAGCTCAATCTCCTTGATGCGCTCAATGTCGAAGGTAGCCTTTGCACGCAGTTTCTCTGTGTCCTCGGCGGGCACCACACCCAACTCCCTCCAAGCCTCGGCTGTGAGGAGTTCTACCTCCAAATAGGCATTAAACTTATTCTCTTCGGTCCATACTTGGCGCATCACCTCGCGCCCATATCTTTCAATCATGATCTATGATGTTTTATTTTGTCATTTTGTTAAGGTAACATTCGAGGGTATTCTCCATCAGGCAAGCCCTGGTCATAGGACCTACGCCGCCAGGTACGGGAGTGATGACCGAAGCTTTCTCTTTGCAAGCCTCAAAGTCAACATCGCCACAGAGTTTACCGGTCTGTGGATCACGGTTGACACCCACGTCGATTACAGCAGCACCCTCGCCCACCATGTCGGCCGTAACAAACTTCGGACGGCCAATGGCAACAACCAGAATATCTGCCTCGGAGGTCACCTGCGCGAGGTTTTTGGTCCTACTGTGAGCAATGGTAACGGTAGCGTTCCTATCCAACAGCAACTTCGACACGGGAAGACCCACGATGTTGCTACGACCAATCACCACTGCCTTCTTACCCTCAATCTGCACACCTGCCTTGTCCAGCAGTTTGATGATACCCTTGGGAGTGCAAGGCAACAAGCAGGGCAACTTTTGCCACAGCGAAGCCACATTCAGAGGGTGGAAACCATCCACGTCTTTCTCCTTGCTAATAGCCTCGATCACCTTCGCCTCGCTGATGTGTTTGGGCAGAGGTAGCTGCACCAACAGACCATCCACGTCATCATCGGCATTGAGCTCAGCAATCAAACCAAGGAGCTCCTCCTCGGTAATGCTCTCGGGCTTACGGATGGTGGTATTCTTAAATCCAACCTCCTCGGCATCCCTACCTTTACCAGCCACATACGACACACTCGCAGGGTTTTCGCCAACGAGAATAACCACCAAGTGAGGTGGACGGCCATACTCGGCTGCATATTTTTTTACTTTCTCGGCAACCTCGTTTTTCACCTCGACTGCCAAGTCTTTTCCGCTGATAATCATTTTGTTATATCTATTTTATTAATTCAACACTTTATGGCCGATATCTTTGCGATAGAACAACTCCTCGCACTCGATAGTGGCACATCCCTTCTCGGCCATAGCCTTTGCCTCGGCAAGGGTTGCCCCCCTACCTACAACCATCAGCACCCTACCGCCTGCGGTGAGCAATTTACCCTCCTTGCGAGTGGTACCCATGTGGTACACCTTCGACTCCACGCCGTCAACGCCCTCTATCACAGCACCTTTCTTGTAGCTGCCGGGGTATCCATTCGAGGCCATAACCACACCCAACAAAGCCTCGTCGCTCCACTCCGTGGTGCAGTCAACGCCATCGATAGCAGCCTCAAAGAGGGCGCAGATGTCGCTTGTTAATCGTGGCAGAACAACCTCTGTTTCGGGGTCGCCAAACCTTGCATTAAACTCGATGACCTTAGGGCCCTCGGCAGTCAAAATCAGTCCACCATAGAGCACACCCACAAAGGGTACTCCCTCACTAACCATAGCTTTGGCCGTGGGGCGCATAATTTTCTCCAACGCAAACTCCTCGACCTCCTTCGTAACGAAAGGCACAGGCGAATAGGCTCCCATACCACCCGTATTGGGACCTTTGTCGCCATCATAAGCACGTTTGTGGTCCTGCGCCATAGCCAGCGGGTAGACCTTCTCGCCCGACACAACGCACATGAACGAAAACTCGGGGCCGTCCAAGAAGTCCTCCACGACTACCCTACCGCCACCAAAGCTCGCATCCAGCAACATGTCTTTCAGCGCAGCATCGGCGTCCTCGTAGCTCTCGGCCACAACCACGCCCTTACCGGCAGCAAGGCCATCATACTTAATCACTGCGGGCAGCGGGCGAGCCTTCACATAGGCCCACGCCTGCTCGTAGTCGGAGAAAGCCTCATAGCCTGCCGTGGGGATGGCATACTTGGCCATCAACCTCTTGGCAAACTCCTTACTACTCTCAATCTGGGCAGCCTCTTTGGTGGGACCAAAAGCCCTCAAACCATTCTCTTTGAAGGCGTTAACCACACCTGCAGCCAATGCTGCTTCGGGGCCCACAACCGTCAAATCGATGTTTTCCTGCTTGGCAAAGTTTACCAACTCGTCCACACTCTCAACTCCAATGGCGACACACTCTGCCTGCTCGGCGATACCTGCATTACCTGGAGCGCAGTAGATTTTTCCGACCTGTGGCGAGCGACTCAAAGCGTCCACAATGGCGTGGCACCTACCACCGCTACCAATTACCAATACTCGTTTGTTTCCGTTCATTTCTGTATATTCTCGTGCGAGCGTTTCTCTGTTTCTACTAGTGTTTGAAGTGGCGCATACCGGTGAAGAGCATTGCAATACCCTTCTCGTTGGCCTTCTTGATAGCGTCCTCATCGCGGATGCTACCACCGGGCTGTACGATTGCTACAACACCATATTTCGATGCCAACTCCACGGTGTCGTCGAAGGGCAGGAAGCCGTCGCTTGCCAACACAAGACCCTCGGTGTGGCCTGCGGCCTTGGCCTGCTCGAGTGCAATCTCGGCCGAGCCAACCCTATTCATCTGGCCTGCACCAACACCTGCGGTTGCACCGTCCTTCACAACAACGATAGCGTTGGACTTCACGTGCTTAACAACCCTCCAACCGAAGTTCAAGTCAACCAACTCGGCCTCCGAGGGTTTCCTATCGGTCACGCACATATCCTCCACAATCTCCTTGCACTCAACGTCGGCAGCCTGAACAAGCAGACCACCATTCACGCCAACATACTGAGGCTGTGGCTCTTTCACGTTATCCATCTTCACTTCCAACAGTCGGAGGTTCTTCTTCGAAGCAAACACTTCGAGTGCCTCGGGCTCAAACGAAGGAGCCATAACAATCTCCAAGAAGATGGGTTTCATCATCTCGGCAACCTCGCCGGTGAGAGGACGGTTAACGGCTACAATACCGCCATAGATACTAACCTTGTCAGCCTCGTAAGCCTTTGTCCAAGCCTCCTTCAAGTCGGCACCCACAGCTGCACCACAGGGGTTCATGTGTTTCAGACCCACGCAGAAGGGCTCGCTATACTCCCTCACAATATTCAGAGCGGCATTTGCATCCTGAATATTGTTGTACGAAAGTTCCTTACCGCCCAGCTGTTTTGCGTGAGCCACCGAGTAGGACACCTCCTTACCTGCGCGGTAGAAGGTTGCAGACTGGTGGGGGTTCTCGCCGTAGCGAAGATCCTGAGCCTTATCAAACGAGAGGAACAATTTCTCATTCAACCCCGCAGCCTTACGCATATATGTTGCGATGTGGCTGTCATAGAGAGCAGTGTGAGTGTAGGCCTTAGCCGACAGAGCAAGCCTTGTTTCGAGAGTAGTATTACCCTCTGCCTCAATCTCTGCCAACACCTGTGCGTAGTCATCTGGATCGCACACAACGGTCACAGCAGCGTAGTTCTTTGCAGCGCTACGCAACATCGAGGGACCACCGATGTCGATGTTCTCCACAGCCTCCTCCATGGTCACACCCTCTTTGGCGATGGTTGCTTCAAAGGGATAGAGGTTTACACACACGAGGTCGATGGTTTCGATCTCATTCTCTGCGAGTTGTGCCATGTGCGACTCTTTGTCCCTGCGGGCCAAGAGGCCACCGTGCACCTTGGGGTGCAGAGTCTTAACACGTCCCTCGCAAATCTCGGGGAAGCCCGTAACATCACTGATATTGGTAACCTTCAAACCGCTATTCAGCAGTGCGGTCATCGTACCACCAGTGGCAATAATCTCATAACCCAACTTGTTCAGGGCGGTGGCAAACTCCACCACTCCCCTCTTATCGCTAACGCTTACTAATGCTCTCATTATACTTTTATGCTAAAATTTTACTTATCGTTTCTACATATAATTTATGTTCTGCCTTGTGTATCTCGGCCACCAGTTCATCAAAGTCGTCACCTTCGTATGGCACGGCCACCTGCGAGAGGATGCGTCCGCCGTCCAGAGTGGCATTCACCTCATGAATGGTCACTCCATAGACCTTCACACCATACTCAAAGGCCTCCCTTATGGCGTTGGCTCCGGGGAAAGCCGGCAACAATGAGGGGTGAATATTCACAATCTTACCCTCATACCTACCGAGCAACTCCTCGCCAACGATACGCATATAGCCGGCAAGGCACACCAAGTCTACTCCGAGCGAGTCCATCACGTCGGCAATCTCTCGCTCATAATCTGCCTTCGACGCGTAGTCCTTGGGGCTGAACACAAAAGTCTTCACTCCAAGACGCTTGGCACGCTCCAACACCTTCGCTCCGGGCTTATCGCACACACACAGCACAACCTCGCAATTTGCGATTGCACCGCTACGGCACCCCTCGGCTATGGCCTCAAAGTTGGACCCGTTACCGCTAACGAAGACAGCAAGACTCCTCATTACAACAGAGTTACGCCCTCGCCTTCAACAATGCGACCGATAACGCTTGCCTTCTCGCCACACTCGGTGAGGATCTCCACAACCCTTTCGGCGTCTTTTGCATCCACGGCCAGCACCATACCTACACCCATGTTGAAGATGTTGAACATCTCCCTGTGGGGAATGCCACCGTAGTGCTCCAACAGGCGGAATACGGGAAGGATTTCCCAGCTACCCTCCTTAACTTCCACACCTTGACCCTCTTTGAGGATGCGGGGGATGTTCTCGTCGAAGCCACCACCGGTGATGTGGGCAATACCGTGTACATCAACCTCGGCAAGCACTTTGTGTACCTGCTTAACGTAGATTTTGGTGGGAGTAAGGAGCATCTCGCCCAAAGTCTGCTCGCCGGTGAGTTCATATTTCTTATCCAGCTCCAAACCATTGTCGCTCACCACTTTCCTCACAAGGCTGAAACCATTGGAGTGAACACCGCTCGAAGCAATAGCCACGAGCACATCACCAACAGCTACCTTCGAGCAGTCGATGAGTTTCGACTTCTCCACAGCGCCCACAGTGAAGCCTGCAATATCATAGTCCTCCTCGGCATACATACCGGGCAT
>JAFYRC010000046.1 GCA_017547065.1 Tidjanibacter sp. | reverse complement strand
GGATATCGGTGCTGGCAGCCATAAAGAGACCATACTGTTTGGCCCTATCGATTGCCTTGGGGTAGAACTCATTGGTGTTCATAATCTCGACACCATCAATGAGTCCCTTATCATACACCTTCTGTTCAAACTCGTGCATTTCCAAGCTCTCACGCTTCCATCCCGGGTGGTTGTGCATAATGATTGCACCCTGTGCGCGAGCGTTGAGGATAGACTGTTCGGGGTCGTCATCATAGATGGTGTTATTGTTCTTGGTGAAGAGGGCGTTGAAGTGGCCGTAGAGTTCGGGCCTGCGTGTAACCTCAATACCTCGGATGACCATAATACCATAGTAATTAAGGCTCTTTTGCAGTCCATAGAATGGTGCATTAAGATCCACTTTGATACCATTCTCGTCTGCGACGGTCTTGCTGATGGCATAGTTCACGGGCTTGGTGCCTTTGGGTACATAGCCACGCAGAAATTTGAGCATATCGGGCTCAAACTTGCGCCATTCGAGGTGGTCGGTGATGGCCATAATGTCGAGTCCATCAATCCAAGCCTCCCTAATACGCATATCGGGCGAGAGGTGTCCGTCGGAGAAGAATGTGTGGGTGTGAAGGTCGGCTTTGAAAACTTTATATCCATCCACATCGGGAATCACAATATTGCGTCGCTCCACGGGAGTGCACGCAGTGTTGTGCAGAATATCGGGATTTTGAGAATCCTGATAGTAGAGTTGCGCACCTGCGCCTTGGCAAATCAGAACAACTCCGAGTATAAGTAGCAGTGTTTTTTTCATAGTTCCATATTTTATCCGAGGTAGACCCAACGATGGTGGCCGAAGAAGACAACCACCATCGTCAGTTCCACACACTTTTGCACTACAATCCTAGTTTTGACCGAGGGCCTGCCAACGAATCAGAGCCTCCAAGAAATAGTAGTCGGCATAAGTCAGAGGTGCATCCACCTCACCACCGGAAGGCTTGTGACCTACACCGTGTCGAAGGATAAAGTTGTTGTTGGTACCAGGCTGTGCAAGATACTCATCCGAGGCGAGAGTACGCAACTGCCTCTCTGCCACTGCGAGATATGCCTCACTACGCTCGGGAACATATCCACTCAGTTCGATCAGCGCCGAGGCCATAATTGCACCTGCCGATGCATCCTGAAGGTCATTAGGAATGTCGTGAGAGTTGAAATCCCAGTATGGAATACCATCCTCGGGAAGATAGGGCAAGATCATCTCTGCCACCTTCTGTGCGCGCTCCAAGTAGGCCTGCTCACCGGTCATGCGGTGCATCATTGTAAAGCCATAAAGAGCCCACGCCTGACCACGAGCCCACCTTGACTCATCGGCAAAACCCTGCACGGTCTGCTTTTTGTTGATTGAGCCATCTTTGGGATTGTAATCCACAAGGTGATAGGTACTGTAGTCGCTACGGAAGTGGTTCTTCATAGTAGTGTTTGCGTGAGTGGTGGCCACGTGCCTAAGGTGCTCGTCGCCATCGAGATTAGCAACCCACATAATCAATTCCAGGTTCATCATGTTGTCGATGATCACAGGGAAATCCCACAAATTCTTCTTGAAGTCCCAGCTACGCAACGAACCGATTACGGGATTGAATCGGCTGGCGAGCGACTTCGCACCATTGCGAAGAACGGGTACAAAATCCTCATTTCCGGTCAAACGATAGCCGTTTCCATAGCTACTAAACAGCTGGAAACCCACGTCGTGATCGGTTGTTACCCACTGCAATGGATCGAGTTTGAGGGTATGTTTCTCGGCCAACGCCTTGATCTGCTCATCTTTGGTATACTCATAAATGTACCACATCGAGCCAGGATAGAAACCACTGCACCACCAATAGATGTCGGTGTGTACGAAACGGTTACGCTCAAAAGTTCGGGGGCAACGGCCCTCGGGCAGTGTAGCATCCATATTCTTGCAATGTTCCGCTGCCACAGCCATCACCTCTTTGGTGATCTGCTCCATGCTCTTCTCCTTTCGTTGTGTTCCAACGCAAGCGGTGGACACAAGCGAGCAGAGTGCCAGAGCGATAATAACAAGTTTTTTCATCTCTCTATTGTTTGAAGTTATACATACTAACTACTTAAACTGCCACTGGACATATACCTCGTCACCGGCCACAAAAGCACCCTGGAAACCGATACGATGGTAGCCGGCCAGCTCACCGGTGAGAGCCTCCACAAATGGCGGCATCGTCATAGCGTTCTTGTCCGCACAACTCATCGCTGTCGTTATACCATTATTGACAACCTTACAGTTGGCCGACACGAATTTGATACGCATTTCCACTCCGTTCTGAACGAGTTTGAGGTTGGTACCCATATTCGTTACCGTAACCGAAGGAGGAGTGATAATCTGCCAACGATAGGTACAAGCTTTCTGCACTTTAAACTTATCATACACAGTAAGGTAGCCAACAGCCGCACCCTTTGAGTCGTTGAACATATAATCGCGCACCATGTTGTCCTTGCCGATACCAATGATGTACTTATTGGCCTGGGTGCCTTCCTTCTCAATACCGCAGAGATCCCAACGGGTATAGTATTTTCCCTTTGTTCCCCATGGGCTATCGTCCCATGTAGAGTCAATAAAAGTCTTACCATTATTGTGCGAAGTTACCCAAGTGGAGCCATTGTCGGTACTAATGCAGGGTACATTGTGGTGGTAGTTATTGTAGCGGGCAACATTCCACCTTGCCGAAGTTGTTGCATAGTCCCAGAACTTGGCACCAACCTCCTCGGCATAGGCAGCCTCATCGCCACCACCAAGGTCACACACCCAACGCATACCTTTATAGTCGTAGACGAACGAGCCACCATCCTTCTGTGCACGGTTGGTGTTTGCACGACCACCCTTGATGGCAACGTAGGCCTGAGCATTGTAGGTTGCCTCATCCTTGGGAGTCATGATCATCACCACGGGCATACCAGTTGCGCTCACTCCATCCTCAGCCATAAAGTATGCACTCTTAGTGCCGGCATTGGGAGCAACGGGGGTAGAGGTAGCTTGTTCAACATCCATCAGCGCAAAGATGGCAGGAAGCAGACGGAATTCGCTAAATCGGCTCTTGTATGCACCCTTGTCGTAGAGTTGTTTCTCATTGTAGAGCAAATCCACCTTGTTCTCCTTGCGTGCAAAGAACCAGTTGGGCAACTTTGGCTCCCACTCCTCTTGTGCGTCGCCAAAGTTGAACACCTTACCCGATGTACCAATCATAAAGAGAGCCCAATTGGCGCTCAATGCAAAGCCTGCACTCTTAGCGTAGAGGCCACCGTCGGTTGCAAAGATTTTCTCCAAGGCGGTAATAAGTACAGCCTCATAGGTGGTCGAATGTGCCCAGTGGTCATAGCCTTCATTGTAGGCACCGTAGGCGTCGTAAGGCACAAAGCCACTGGCAAGGTTTGCAGCCACTGCACCATCAATCAGTGTAGCAGCAGCGGTTTTACCCTTCTCGTAGGTTGCCAAGCCGGCCAACACGGCTGCTGCATTGCAAACAGCATTGGCAGAATTGTTTGTGGTCGATTTAAGAGTTGCAGCGTTGGTGGTCAGAGCCTCCAAAGCAGCCTCTCGGGTGGTGGAGCTCAGGTCGTAGTGCAACCAGTCGTAGCCTAGCGCCACAGCTGTAGTCAGCTCGGCCACGTCCAGAATCCAATTCTCGCCGTTCCAATCGTCCCAACCGCACACAGTCTTGATGTCCTTCTCGGCCTGTGCAAGATACTCGGCCTTACCGGTCATACGGTAGCCATAGGCGAGGAACAAGATACGCTCCAAGGCCTTCTCACTAACAGCACTCAAACGATTGTAAACCAAAGCCTTGCTCAAATCACCCTCACCAAGAATCTCCTCGCAACGGCTCAAAATAGTCTCGTGGAATTGTTTGGCCACAGCGTTAGTCTGTACGGTCGATTTGAGAGTTTTCAGGTCGCTTGCATTGATAAGCAGGCGGGGATGCGAAGTGGCTTCCAACTTCGCATAGTCAAACGTACCGGTAGGTGTAGCGGCAGTGTCATTACCAGTTTCGCTTGCCAAGCCGTCAACAACAACCAACGCTTGACTTCCGGCAGGAATACCGCTTGCAGGAATGTTCTTCTTGAACACATCCTGACCACCCAGGTTGATGGTCAAAGTCTTGCCCGCAAGACCGGGGATAATCTGAACGTAAACACTAACTGGAGTGGTGGTGATTGTAAGACCACCTTCACACTCTACAGAGATGGTGTTCTGGGCATTGTTTGTTACAATGGCGCCATTGGTCAGATCTACACTACCCTCTCCGCAAATGCCCTCAGCAGAGATGGTCATACCATTAACTGCCAAGCTTCCAGAAGCGGTCGACAACCTTACCTCCAACACACCAAGTGCATGAGCAAAATTGAAACCCAGCAGACTAACTTTCTTGCTAGTGGTAGTTGCCCACAACAAGTCGCTAGCGGCAAGATGAGCGGGACTATTAGCCACAACACCCACCTGCGAGAGCACCTTAAAGGGCACCTCATTTACACTCGACACACTCTCTACATAAGGATAGTAGGCATAGAACACATGCTCGCTACTTTCGTCAGTCCACTCGATGGGAGTTGTTGCTGTCAGGTGTGTTTCTCTACCCTCTTCTGCGGGCTGATAGAGAACGTTGGCACTAGTCGAAAGAGTTTCGAACACACCAATCTTGTCGGTTGTTTTCCAGGAAGTTGTCAACACTCCACCATTCTCACTGTCGGGGGTAAGAACAGTTCGAGCGCAGTCAGCAGCCACAACCTCAAAAGAAACCGCATTCGGGTTGGTGGTTCCAACAATAATATCCTCTGGTTCGGGTGAGCAGGAAAGAGCCAGAAGTGTGGCTCCCATCGCT
>JAFYRC010000045.1 GCA_017547065.1 Tidjanibacter sp. | reverse complement strand
ATCTTGGGTATTAAAAAAGATACCCAGAACAAAGAAGGAAGCCCCAAATGGTTGTGGGTGTTAAAAAAGATACCTATCTTTGCAGAAATCATAGACAGTTATGGCTAAACACGCAATCAAAACACTTCCGGGGGAGAACTTGGTCGGCGAGTTTTTTGCCCGATTTCCCGAACTCAACGTGCGACAGATTGCACAAGGAATGGGTATGAATGAAACTCTCCTGCAACAATATGTGAATGGCAAAAAACGCCCATCGTTTGAGCGACTGTTGGAGATTGAGGACTACGTCCACAAACTCGGCACAGAACTCTCGCAGGCAAACATCATCCCCAAAGAGTAGTTCCTCTTACTGTCGGGTATTAAAAAAGATACCCGAGGAAATTGACAATGGAAAATTGTGGTGCCTGCGGCGCATTTTCATCTTGGGTATTAAAAAAGATACCCAAGAGTGACGGAGGAGCAATAGGGAGAGGCGAAAGATACTACCCAAGACAAGGGAGTCTATTATTTGTGGGTGTGAAAAACAATCCCCAAAAATATGGTGGGAATACCGCCAATGGTAATTATGGAGAGTGTCTGAAAAGGCACTAAAAGGCAATGTTAATGTAAATTTCTGTTCTGAACAGTGGTATCAATAGATAATGTAACCGTAAGTTTTGGAGGCTGGGACCTCTTCAAAGATATTTCACTGCTGATTAACCCACGAGATAGGATTGGACTTGTGGGTAAGAACGGTGCGGGCAAGACCACGCTCCTGAAGGTGATTATGGGTATGCAGCCCCCCACCTCGGGCGCTATCACTATGAGTGGCGACACCACTCTCGGTTACCTTCCCCAGCAGATGAAGGTGCACGACACCACCTCACTGCGTGAGGAGACCGCCAAGGCATTCGACGAGGTGCTCTCGTTGGAGCGAGAGATGGAACAACTAACTGCCGAGATTGCCCAGAGGGAGGACTATCAGAGCGAGGAGTATGCAACTCTTGTACACCGCCTGAGCGAGATACACGACCGCCACGCACTGCTCGGTGGCGAGAGCCGCGATGCGCAGATTGAGCGCACCCTGCTTGGCTTGGGCTTCAAGAGGGAGGACCTCGACAAACCCACAAGTACGTTTAGCGGCGGCTGGAGGATGCGTATTGAGCTTGCGAAACTGCTGTTGCGCAAGCCCTCGGTGTTCCTGCTCGACGAGCCCACCAACCACCTCGACATCGAGAGTATCCAGTGGCTCGAGGGTTACCTCAAAGACTACCCCGGAGCGGTGCTCCTCATCTCCCACGATAGGGACTTTTTGGACAACGTAACCAACCGCACGGTGGAACTCCTACTCGGCAAGGTGTATGACTACAAAGTGCCATATAGCCAATATGTTCAGCTCCGCAAGGAGCGCAGAGAGGCGCAGGTAGCAGCCTACAACAATCAGCAGCGACTCATCGAAAAGACCGAGGAGTTCATCGAAAAATTCCGCTATAAACCCACCAAGAGTAACCAGGTGCAGAGCCGAGTGAAACAGCTCGAAAGGCTCGAACGCATAGAGATTGACGAGGAGGACCTCAGCGCACTCAACCTCAAATTTCCACCTGCGCCCCGCAGTGGTCAGATTGTGGCCGAGTTGAAGGAGGTGAGCAAATCGTTTGGCGAGAAGTTCGTCTTTGGCGACGCAACGATCACCATCGAGAAGGGCGACCGCATAGCCCTCGTGGGCCGAAATGGCGAGGGTAAAACCACTCTTGCACGCATCCTGATTGGCGAGACCGACCCCACCACGGGTAGTGTGCGCCTCGGTGCCAACGTCAGCCTCGGCTACTATGCCCAGAATCAAGACGACCTGATGGACGGCGACTTCACCGTCTACGACACCCTCGACAAGGTGGCCGTGGGCGACATCCGCACCAAGTTGAGGGATATCCTCGGTGCCTTCCTCTTCCGTGGCGAAGATGTCGACAAAAAGGTGAGGGTGCTCTCGGGTGGCGAGCGTTCGAGGCTTGCAATGGCCCGCATGATGCTCTCGCCCCACAACCTGCTGGTGCTCGACGAGCCCACCAACCACATGGATATGCGCTCGAAGGACATCCTCAAAGAGGCGCTCCGCAAGTATGACGGCACGCTGGTGGTTGTATCGCACGATAGGGAGTTCCTGGACGGCCTCGTGGAGAAGGTCTATGAGTTCCGCGACGGCAGCGTAAAGGAGTACCTGGGCGGCATTCGCTACTTCCTCGAGAAACGCAAGTTGGAGGATATGCGCCAGATTGAGTTGAGGGATAACACCACCAAGGAACAGAAGTCGTCGAGCGGTAAGGAGGATTACCTCGCCAAGAAGGAGAACGAAAAGCAGATTCGCAAGACCCAGCGAGCCATCGAGGAGAAGGAGGCCAAGGTGGCAGAATTGGAGGCCAAAGTAGCCGAGTGGGACGCCAAACTCGCCGCCCCCGAGGAGCACGGCATCGACCTGGCGGACAGCAAGGTCTTCGAGGAGTACAACGCCCTCAAACAGAGCCTCGCCTTCGAGGAGCACGAGTGGGAGAAACTCTGCTACGAGCTGGAACTACTGAGTTGTTAATTAGTAAATAGTTTTTTTTCGGACACGTAGTGTCCGCCCCATTAGACCTTTGACGTTAGACGTTAGACAAAGAATAATATGGACAACGATTTTTTGAAAGACAAGCGTGAGCGTAAGCCTCGCACAACCGAGAATGTGGTGGCCGAACCCGCCTATACCGAAACTCGTGAACTCAACTGGGAGGAGCGTCCCCGTGCACCCAAGCGTGCACCCCGTGGCGAGTTTTCCGCCGAGCGAGCACCCCGCAGGGAGTTTACTCCCCGTGGCGAGGGTGAGCGTGGTCCCCGCAAGGAGTTTGCACCCCGCGAGAGGGGTGGCAGCCAGCCCAAGGACGATAACATCGTCTTCGGTCTGCGCCCTGTGATTGAGGCCATCGAGACCGAGAAACAGATTGAGAAAATCTACGTTCGCAAGGGTGCCGAGGGTGGTCTTATGGCCGACCTCAAAGACCTTTGCTACCGTAGCCGTATCCGCTACCAGGAGGTACCCGTGGAGAAACTCAACCGCCTCACCCGTGGTAACCACCAGGGCGTGGTGGCCGTGATTGCTCCCATCGAGTACGTTGGCTTGGAGGATATTCTCGACCGCATTCCCGAGGACGAAAAGCCCCTCATTGTGGTATTCGACGAGGTGACCGACGTAAGGAACTTTGGTGCTATTGCCCGCTCGGCCGAGTGTGCCGGTGCCCACGGTCTAATCACTCCGCTGAAAAACTCTGCACCCGTGAATGGCGAGGCCATTCGCTCGTCGGCAGGTGCCCTCACCCGCATCCCCGTACACCGTGCAGGTAGCATCCGCAACACCCTTAAAACCCTCGCGCAGGCAGGTATGCAGATTGTTGCTGCCACCGAGAAGGCAGATACAATTCTCTTCGACGCCGACCTCACCAAGCCCACCGTTATCGTCATGGGCAACGAGGAGACCGGCATCAGCAAGGAGGTACTTAAATTGTGTGACTGCAAGGCTGCAATCCCCATGGTAGGCCGCATTGAGAGCCTCAACGTGTCGGCAGCTGCCGCCATTATGCTCTTCGAGACGGTGCGCCAGAGGTACTGCCAGCAGTAGACCACCGAGGTCCACAGGAGGCTACCGCTTTGAGTTCCGAACGCCCCACATATACCATTGAGGTCGTGCGCAGCCGTAGGGCTCGGCGCATATCGTTGCGCATCACCCGAGAGGGTAGTGTGCGCCTCGTGATACCGTGGTGGCAACCCAAGGGCTTGGCCCTGCGATGGGCCAAGGAGCGTAGGGAGTGGATAGAGGAGGCCCTTGTGCGACAGCAAAAACGAAGGGAGGCCAACCCTCCCCTCTCCGACCAGGAAGTTGAGGCTCTGCGAAGGGTGGCCAAGGAAAAACTGCCCCGAATGTTGGAGGAGGCCTCCGTGCGCACGGGCCTTGGGTATCGTAAGGTTACGGTGCGCAAGACCCACAGCCGCTGGGGTAGTTGCACCCGCGAGGGCAACGTGTCGCTGTCGCTCTATTTGGCGGCCCTACCCGACGAACTGATCGACTATGTGTGCACCCACGAGCTATGCCACACGGTGCACCCCAACCACTCGCAGGCCTTCCACGACCTCGTAAATTACCACCTCGGAGGGCGCGAGAAAGAACTCGCCCGCAAACTCCGAGCCTACACACCACGCTAAAAACTGCAATGACCATACCCACACAACACTCCAAAACTGCCCTTGTCACCGGCGCCACCGGTGGTATCGGTTGGGCCTTCTCCCGCCAGCTTGCCGCCGCGGGCTACAACCTTGTGGCCGTGAGCAATCAGTATGATGCGCTGGAAAGTATGGCCGATAATTTCCGCAATCGCTATGGAGTGGATGTGCAGACCATCTGCATAGACCTTGCCACGCAAGGAGCTGCGCAGGAGGTTTTTGCACGTTGCGAAGAGCTGGGCATGGAGCCGGAGGTGCTGATTAACAATGCGGGCATATTCTTCTTTGAGCAGTTCCAGAGCCTGCCGATGAGGCGCATCAACACAATGATGGAACTCCACATGAACACCCCCACACGCCTCTGCCGCCTCTTTGGCGAGCAGATGGCGCAAAAAGGAAGGGGTTACATCCTCAACATCTCGTCCATCTGTGCGTGGATGCCCAACCCCGGCCTGCACCTCTATGCCGCCACAAAAGAATATGTCAGATCAATGAGCGAGGGTGTACGCTACGACCTTATGCCCTATGGCGTGAAGGTTACAGCCCTCTGCCCCGGCGGGGTGGATACGGGCCTATACAATTTCCCCGAAAAGTTGGTGCGTGGTCTTGTTCGCTGGGGTATCTTCACCACCCCCGAAAAGCTCGCCCGCAGGGGCCTCAAAGCCATGTTCAAGGGCCGCAAGAGGGTTATCCCTGGGGTGCTCAACCGCCTCTTCATTCTCCTCGTAAGCCTTGTGCCAACAAAAATGCGACTCCGCATTGTGAGCCGCATTTATAAGTGCAATTAGCCGTTGGCCGTTAGCCATTGGCTGATATTCCCGTTTGAATACCTACACCAATTCACCCTCAAAGACCACTCTCGCAGGGCCGGTGAGGTGTATGTTGGTATAGCGTCCATCGTCGCCCTTCTCAAAGTCAACGGCAAGGTTGCCACCACGCGCTGCCAAGTCGAAGTGACGCACAGCGGGTTGCTGGGTGTGGCAAATGGCAATAGCCGTGGCCGTAGCACCCGTACCGCAAGCCAGTGTTTCGTCCTCCACACCACGCTCGTAGGTGCGCAACGAGAGCCTACCCTCGCCCTCCACCTTCACGAAGTTGATGTTTGCACCCTTCGTGGGGGCAGTCTTGGGGCCATAGCGCAGGGCAGCGCCAATGCCCACAACGTCCATATCGAGAGTATCGACCACCCTCACCAAGTGAGGCGAGCCAGTGTCGAGCAAAACGTCGCCCTCGGCGTCAACCGTAACACTATCAACATCAACCATTTGGAGCTTAACAATGGCCGTAGTACCATTGCGCGAGAGAATCTCGGCGGTGTGCACTCCATCCACAGCCTCGAAGGTTTTCCTGTCGCCACCAATACCCAGCAGGTCGGCAAACCACACAATACACCTTCCGCCGTTGCCACACATTGTAGCCTCGGGGCCGTCGGAGTTGAAATAGCGCATACCGAAGTCATAGGCCTCGGAGTCGGTGAGCATCATTGCGCCATCGGCACCCACACCCGTACGGCGTGAGCAAATAGCCCTAATAAACTCCTCGCTCGGCTCAAAATTTGTACCTCTGCAATCCAGCAACACAAAATCGTTGCCTGCACCTTCGTATTTCCAAAACCTTGTTTTCATCCAAAATGGCTCTTTAATTGACAAATATACTGAAAGTTTTGTATATTTGTATGCTTAAAACCGATTTTCCAACACAGACGATGTCTTTACGCAGGCGCACATATCTCACAGTGGGAACTTTGCTGGCAATGTTCTTCCTCTGGTCGTGCAACATCAAAGGCTACCTCCCCGAGGGAGCCTACATGCTCACGCAGAACATTGTGGAGACCGACCAGACCACGCCTCGTAATGAGCGCATCACCGGTGCCGAAATCAACAAATACATCCGCCAGCGCCCCTCGATGGACCTGTGGGGCATTCGTGCGTGGATCTACTGCCAGGCCGATACGGTGGGTGCCAAGTGGTGGGATAAGTTCCTGCGTGGTGTGGGGGCCGAGCCCGTGGTGCTCGACACCACCCAAAGCCGCCTGAGCGCCGCCAACATCCAAGGCTACATCGCCTCGCGCGGTTTCTTCGATGCCGACGAGGAGTACTCATTCCGACTCAATCCCAAAAATCGCACAGCCTCGGTCACCTACACAACCCACCAGGGTGAACCCTACCGTATCAACAAGGTGGAGAGCGAGATTGGCGACAACTTCATGGCCAAGGTGCTCGCCACCGACACTGCCACCTCGCTTATCAGACAGGGCAACATCCTCGACCTCGAAAAACTCGGTGCCGAGCGTACTCGCGTGGCCGAGAAGTTGAGGGACTATGGCTACTACGATTTCAGCGTTGCCGACATAGAATTCCGCGTTGACTCCACCATTGGTAATCACAAAGCCAACGTGGCGATGGTCATCAACGGACGCACCACCGGCTACGACAAGCAGGGAAGGCCCATTGAGGAGAACTACCCCCTCTACCGCTTGGGTAAAATCAAAGTCTTCCCCTCCTACGACGCCACTCGCGCCGCCATCGACCCCAACTATCTCCTCTCGCTCGACACGCTCGACTACAAGGGCTTGGAGATTATCTATGCCGACGGCAAGCCCAACCTCCGCCCATCGGTCTTGCGCGACTTTGTGAGGTTGCAGCAGGGAGCGCTGTATAGTAGTACGCTTGTAAACTCCACCTACGACAACCTTATGGGTATGGACTACATCCGTAGTGCCAACATACTCTTTACACCCACCACAGCCACCCACACTCCCATCACCCTCATCGGTGACCACTGGAGCGACACGGCTACCACAACCGAGGGTGTGCTCGACTGCGAAATCAGGCTTGCACCCGCCCAAAGACAGAACTACAAGGTGGAACTTGAAGCCTCCACAACGTCAAGTTTCTATGGTGTGGCAACCACCGTTGGTTACCAAAACCGCAACGCCTTCCGAGGTGCCGAGCTCTTCGATATGAGCTTCACCTTTGGCTATGAATTCCTGAAAGTGGAGGACCCATCCTTCAATCGCAACTCGGTGGAGTTGGGCGGACGTGTGGGACTTACCTTCCCGCAGTTCCTCTTCCCCGGCGACCTCGACCCCACGGGACGTGTGCAGAATGCCAAAACAAGGCTTGAATTTTCGATTAACGACCAGAATAGGCGCTACTACGATAGGGTGCTCTCCAACATCACCTTTGGTTACACTTGGGACTTCGGACGCATGTACCACTACTCCCTGCGTCCCTTCGATGTGAGCCTCGTGAAGATGAACCACGTCAGCCAGTCGTTCCTCGACAGACTCCAAAACCCATATTTGCGAGATAGCTACACAACACAGATGATGGCCGGCTTGTCGGGTAGTTTCCACTATGGCGAGCAAAACATCACCGCCAAGCGCGACTATGTGGACCTGAGGGCCAACATTGGTACAAGTGGAAATGTACTCTCTGGTATCAACGAGCTGTTGGGCAGTAGCAAAACCGATGGTCACTACACCATGTTCGGCATCCCCTATGCACAATACATCCGCACCGACCTTTCGTGGGCACAGTCCTTTGGCGTGGGCGAGAAGAGCAACTTTGTGTATAGGCTCTTCGGAGGTATAATTTACCCCTATGGCAACTCCCGCCACGAGTCGTTGCCCGCCGATAGGCTCTTCTATGCGGGCGGTGTCAACAGCATGAGGGGTTGGAGCGTGCGTACCATTGGCCCCGGCAGTTCGGCCGAGGTCAATAGTGGCTACCCCAGCCAGTTCGGCAACCTCCGACTGGAAGCCAACGCCGAGTTTAGGTTCCCCATTTGGAGCATTTTCGACGGTGCGGTCTTTATGGATGCAGGTAACGTGTGGTACACCCCCGACATCCACGGCGTACCCGACGGTGCCGCCTTCCGTTTCAACTCGTTTGTTCCTCAGATTGCACTCAACACGGGCTTTGGTTTGAGGCTCAACCTAACGGTGCTTGTGTTGCGCCTCGACTGGGGTGTACAGCTCCACAACCCCAATAAGCCCGAGGGTGAGAGGTGGGTTATTGCCAACCCCAACCTGAACAACACAGCCCTCAACTTCGGTATCGGCTATCCGTTCTAAAAGCAGTTTTAATCGACCCCATAACACAAGCGAGCGACCACAAAAAAATGGTCGCTCGCTCTATATTATTATATATATGTGTCGGCAGGACTACTTCTCAGCCTGCTGTTTTGTCCAGAGGGTGTTGAATGGCTGTGCGGGCAGGCCATCGCCACCAAGCAGGTTGTGACCCGAAGCCTCGTCCCAGCTGAAACATACATAAACAATGGGAGCTCCCAGCCACTGGGAGGTGACCTCCACGGTGTTCTTACCCGTAATCTTACCCACGCCGCCATAGAAACGACCACTCTCGCCAGCCAGGCGGAAGAAGGTTACGTAGGGCGTGCCGGTGGTGGTTTTCAGACCGCTACCCACGTTGTCGAACTCCACGATGGCTTTCTTATTCTTGGTGTCAATGGTTACGCTCTTCATCACGGGGCCCTCGGTTACGATACCCTCGCGGCCGTAGGTTTTAGCCAGTGCAAGGTCGGCAAAGCGCTGGCCCACAATCCACTTGTAGGGAGGGTGAATCTCCTTCACGTCGTCCACCAAGTCGAGCGTAGTGATCATACCCGTGTGGGGCAGAGCCAACGAGGCTTTCTGCTGTTCCCAGAACTGGGGCAACTCGTCCCAAGTGCGGGGCTCAATGATGGTGCGCTGCTGCGAGTAGGCATAGGGCGCGAGCTGTGCAAAGTAGAAGGGAAGCTCCTCGTCGCCCCACAGCTTACGCCACGACTCAATCAGAAGATTCTGCTGCTCGGCATAGGTATCGGTCATACCAACGGTGAGGTTCTGCTCGCCCTGATACCACAAGAAACCACGCAGGGTGTAGGGCACGATGGGAGCGAGGAATTTACGATAGCGGTTGCCGATGGGCACACCCTTATAGTTGTCCTTATCGTCCACGTCGGCAGCAAAACGCTCCGACTCACGGTAGGCCTCCACGGGAGTCCAAGCCTCCACGGGGCTACCACCATAGGAGGTCGAAACGAGTCCGATGGGCACATTCAGACTGTCGGCCAACCTCTTGGCAAAGAAATATCCTGCGGCCGACACGGGCTTGATATTCTCGGTGGTGACACGCTTCCAGCCGTTTGTGGGCAGGGTGTCGGCGTGGAGAATCTTGCGGTTGACGTATAGCACCCTCACCAGAGGAGCGTCTGCCTCGTAGTACTCCTTCATCAAGATGTCCCTATCGCCACGAGCAGGGCGGGGATAGTGGGGATGGTTACCCATCGAGTACTCCATATTGCTCTGACCCGATGCAAGCCACACCTCACCCACGAGCACACCCTCGTAGGAGATCTTCTCACGGCCACTGCGAACAGTCAGCGTGCGAGGCTCGGCCGAGGCGGTCATCTCGCCCAGGTGGAGGCTCCACTTACCTTCGGCGTCGGCAACAGTAGCGACCGTCTGGTCGGCAAACTTCACCACAACCTTCGCTGCGGGCTTTGCCTCACCCCAAATTGCAACCTTCTTACCTTGTTGCAACACCATGTCGTTGCTGAACACATTGGGCAACGAGAGCTGTGCCGCTGCTGTCAGCACCACCGCCAACAGACTCAATACGGATACAAATAGACGTTTCATTGTAGATGTTTGTATTAGATTTGGTTAAAATTGTTTTTCCACTCTGCGCCCCACACATGTGTGTGGGCGTCCACACAAAGATAGAAAAAAAAGGTAAGACTCCACTCCTAACGGGGAAATTTTAGACACAACGAGGCGACAAATAGGCCAACAGCCCCAAAGCTGGCGTCGTAAAACTTTGACAGAGGGGTGTCAAAGTGGGCGGTGGGGAGTTTTTTTTGACACTTGTTGTCATTTTCCCACACCTTTTTCTTATCTTTGTACGAACCCCAAAAAATCCACAAGCACCTATGGACCAACCGAAAATCGAACGTGTGTTGCGACTGATGAAGCTACTCACCGGCAACCTCAACTACACCATCGAAGACCTCGCTGAGCGTCTGGAAACATCCCCTCGCTCCATCTATCGCTACATCGAGACCTTCAAGGAGGCAGGCTTTGTGGTGCACAAACTCGAAGGCGGAGTCTATCGACTTGGCAAGGAGAGCCGCTACTTTAAGGATATCTCCCAGCTCATACACTTCACCGACGAGGAGGCCTACATTGTCAATGGGCTGATTGAGGCGCTCGACAACACCAACGTCATCAAACAAAACCTGCGTAAGAAACTCACCGCCGTCTACAACTGCACCTCGCTGGCCGAGAGTGTGGTGGAGGGCAAAAATGCCATCAACGTCAATCGACTAATTGAGGCCATAAGCGAGCGCAAGCAGGTGGTGCTGAAAAACTACGCCTCGTCCCACACGGGCGTGGTGAGGGATAGGCTCGTGGAGCCCTTTGGCTTTACAACCAACTACGTTCAGGTGTGGTGCTACGAGCCCTCCTCTGGAATGAATAAGCTCTTCAACACTGCTCGCATCGGCTCGGTAGAGGTGCAAAGCAAGGGGTGGAATTTTAAGGATGAGCACCACGAAGGCTATATTGACATCTTCCGCATCACGGGCTTCGAGAAGAAGAGAGTGCAGTTGGAGCTGGGCGTTATGGCCCACAACCTCTTGGTGGAGGAGTACCCCCT
>JAFYRC010000003.1 GCA_017547065.1 Tidjanibacter sp. | reverse complement strand
GCCTTCTTGGCAGCCGAGGTACGCTACTCTTCGTTGAAGAAGATGTTCCCCGCAGAGGCAGACGAGTTGTTCGCTGCATCGGAGGAGAATGCTAAGTGGCGTTACAATGGTTATGTGCGTCTTGCGAAGCAAGAGTTCTAAAAAACGCATATAAGCGGCGCCTTTGGCGTTGCACTGCGATAAACCACCTCCTCATTTGCGTTAGCAAACTGCGGAGGTGGTTTTCTTGTGCGCCTAAAATCCGCTCACTTGTCTGCGCTTTTGGGTTAATCGTCAAAATATATACTAATGACTCTTTACTAATTACTAGTTAAGTCTAAACGCCAATAGCATAAAAAAGAGCAGTCGACGACTGCTCTTTTTTTTAATCTCTGTGTGCGGTGGCGAGGGTGGCGACGCTGATGCGTGCGTCGGGGATGGCGCGGAGGATGGTCATGGCGCACGAGGTAATGGTGGCTCCCGTGGTGAACACATCGTCCACCAGTAGGATGTGTTTGCCTGCAAGTCTTTCGGGGTGGCGCACGGCGAAGATATCCTTCACGTTCTCCCAGCGCTCCGAACTGCGGGTGAGCGTCTGGCTGGGGTTGTGGCGGATGCGCACAACATTACCCACCGAGAGTTCCACGTCCAGCACTTTGGCGATACCTTCGGAGATGTAGTTGGACTGGTTGTAGCCTCGGCGCAGTTTCTTGCGTGGGTGGAGCGGTATGGGCACCACTACATCCACTCCGTGGAACACCTCGCTTGCCAGCAGGTCGTGGCCCACCCACTCGCCGAAGTTGAGGGCTGTGCGCCAGTGGCCACGATACTTAAAATTGTGTATGGCCCTGCGCCAACCGCTCTCGGCGGAAGGGAAGTAGAGTAGGGCGGAGGCTCGCTCCACAGGCACTATGCCCCAAAAAGATCGATAAAGGGTGTTGTCCACATCGTGGGCATAGCCTGTGAGTGGTGCGGTGAGCTTACAAAGGGTGCACACACAACTCTCGCCCTCCAGCAGCGCGGCTCCGCATACGGGACACTGCTGTGGTACGAAGAGGTGTATGAGGTCGGAAAACAGACGCATTGTTTACTCCTATTGAGGGTCGACATTCACGGCAACCGGGATGCGCTTGGTAACCTTGTCGTGGGCAAACTCACGGAGGGCCTCCCTAATAAGCCCCTTCACCTCCGAGGGTGAACGCCCCTTCTCGATGCGCACCATAATCTCCATGAAGAACAATTCGCCCGTGCGTCCCACGGAGGGTATGTGGGCGTGGGTTACCACGTCGTGGCCGATGAGTTCTTTGAGTCGTGTGGCCAGTCGTCGTGCACCAAACGAGAGGAACTCGAAGGAGGTGTGTTTGAGCGACAACACCACAAGGCGTGCGAAGGGAGGATATCCGAAGGCCTCGCGGTCGCGCATCTGGCTGCGCACCATGGCGTAGTAGTCGCCCGCGGCGGCTTGGCGTATGGTGTGATTGGTGGGCTGTGAGGTCTGTATAACGGTGCGTCCACAGTTGTCTTTGCGTCCTGCGCGTCCGGCAATCTGCACGAGAGTTTGGAAGGTGCGCTCGTCGGCACGGAAGTCGGGGCGCGAGAGAAGGTTGTCGGCATTGAGCACACCCACTACCGAAACACCCTCAAAATCAAAACCTTTGGTTATAAGGCTTGTGCCAATGAGAATGTCGGTCTGACCGCTCTCGAAGGCATTGATAATGGAACGCATACGCCCACGCGAGGAGGCGGTGTCGCCATCGAGCCTTGCGATGCGGGCCGTGGGGAAGAGTTCTTGTACGGACTCCTCTACCTTCTCGGTGCCGAAGCCCTGTGGTTGGGGCTCGGTGATGTGGCACGAGGGGCACCTGTGGGGTGCGGAGGTGGTGTGGCCACAGAGGTTACAACGGAGTTTGTGGTCGCCCTTGTAGTAGGTGAGCGTTACGCCACACTGCGGACAGCGGGCGCTCCAACCGCAGTCGGGACACTCAATGTAGGGGGCGAAACCTCGCCTATTCTGGAACAACATAACCTGGCGTCCCTCGGCGAGGGCGTTGGTGATGTCGTCGGCCAACTCTTTGTTGATGTGACCCTTGCGCTCGCCACGCTTGGCGCTGCGCAGGGTGTCGGAAATGAGCACCTGGGGTAGCTCGCCACTACCATACCTTTCGCCCAGCGTGACATATCCATACTTACCCGTGTAGGCATTGTGGAAACTTTCGAGCGAGGGAGTGGCACTGCCGAGTATGGTTTTGGTGCCGAGGTTGCCTGCCATCCACACGGCCGTATCTCGGGCCGAAAGGCGTGGGGCACAATCCTCCTGCTTGTAGCTACGGTCGTGCTCCTCGTCCACGATGATGAGCCCCAGGTTGGGCAGGGGGAGGAGTATGGCCGAGCGCGTGCCCACTACGATGTGGCCACCATTGCTACGCGAGAGCTTGATGTAAGCCTCGGTGCGGGCACGGGGCGTAAGGCGCGAGTGGTAGACCGTAAGGCTACCCTCGAATGCCTCCTCCAAGCGGTTTATAAGGTGCTCTGTGAGAGCCAATTCGGGTACGAGGTAGAGCACCGAACGACCATCAGCGAGGGCCTCGGCGGCAAGCGATATGTAGAGTTCTGTCTTGCCGCTACCTGTGATGCCATGTAGAAGCACCGTGTTGCGACGGTGGAACTCAAAGTGAACCTTATCAAGAGCCTTTTGTTGTGCCTCAGAGAGGTTGCGACCATGGCGGAGCGAGGCAAGGTAATACTCCGGTGTGCGCTCGCGCTGGGTTGAGGTGAGAAACCCATCCTCAATGAGCTTGTTTACTATGGGCGTTGAGGCTTTGAGGGCCTTGCGTGGCACCTCGGTGTCGAGTGGCTCGTTGCCAATGGCCTCCAAGAAATCGACCATTGCGGCATAGCGCGCCTTGCGACGTGGTAGAAGGGCGTCGAGAGCCTCCGAGAGTCGCTCCTCATTTTGGAGCTCGGGGGCGAGCGAAAGGTATTGCACTTGGCCGAGCGAAAATACCCTTTCGGCGAAGTCGTCATCACTATTGGCAGAGGGTTTCAGTAGGGCGGGTAGTGCAGCTCTCATAACCTCACCTTCGGTACACATATAATAGTCTGCCACCCACTCCCAGAGGGCCAACTGCTCAACCGATGCAAGGGGTTCGCTGCGCACCACTCCCATCACCTCGCGAATCTTCTTGTAAGGGGGGCGAGAGGTGTGAATGCGCTTGATTATGCCGGTGTAGATTTTCGTGCCCACAGGCACCTCCACACCACATCCAACCTCAAATTCCTCACCCCTTTCAGGTGGGATAGAGAAGGTTAGGGGTCCGAGTGCGAGAGGCACTATTATGTCGGCATAGAGTTCTTCCACGGCGAGAGTTGAAAAATGATGAATAATTTAGACAAAAATATGAAAAAAACGTGAGAAAATGCGTACCTTCGTGGACGAATTGTATTTATAAGGGAATAGAACAACGATGACAGCTGTAAATCCAAAAGTTAGCGAAGCTACAAAACTGATTAGGGACTTCATAATCATCACCCTTGGTGTGGCTCTCTATGCCTTCTCGTGGACGGGTGTAATTATGCCTGCACAGGGTGTGGGCGGTGGCGCAACCGGTTTCTCGCTTCTGGTTTATTATTTGACCGGAGGCCCCAATGGCGGTGTGCCCATTGGTGTGACATACATCATTTTCAACGCCTTGTTCCTTGGAATATGCGTGGCGTTGCTCGGAGCCAAGTTTGGTATCAAGACCATCTATGCCATTGTGATGACCTCGTTGATGATGACCGTGTTCCAGAAGTTGCTGCCCCCCGATGCAAACGTGCTCGGCCTTGCCAACGATAGGCTGTTGTCGTCCGTCCTTGGTGGTGCCCTTTCGGGTATTGGTATTGCAACCTGCCTGCTGGTGGGTGGTAGTACGGGTGGTAGTGACCTTATCGCAATGATTGTGTGCAAGTTCAAAAACGTGAGTTATAGCCAGGTGGTTGTTGTGGTGGATATTTTCATCATCGGCTCCTCCTACTTTATCTTCAAAGATTGGGCAACAACAATCTACGGTTTCATCGTTACTGCTGTGTTTGGCTACACCTCCGACCTTGTGCTGTCGGGTAACAAGCAGTCGTTGCAGCTCTTTGTCTTCTCGAAGGACTACGACAAGATTGCCGATATGATCACCATGCAATTGGGCCGTGGTGCCACAATCCTTGATGGTACCGGTTGGTATTCCAAAAAGCCCGTGAAGGTGGTGATGCTCATCTGTCGTAGGAGCGAGATGGGTATGATGATGCGTAGCATCAAGAGCATGGATCCCAAGGCCTTCATCTCGGTGGCTAACGTAATGGGTGTCTATGGCGAGGGCTTCGATAAGTACAAAATGCCCAAGAAGGCCCCCGAAATCAAACCCGTTAGGCACGACAACGAGAGCCTTGTGTAGACTCGGTGGTGAGTGATAATTTGAAACGAAACGTAAAAAATAGATATATAACAATGGAGAAAAAAGAGTATAAAAGATATTTGGTGACATCGGCACTGCCCTATGCTAACGGCCCTGTTCACATCGGCCACTTGGCGGGCGTGTATGTACCTTCGGACATCTATGTTCGCTACCTGCGCTTGCGCGGTAAGGATGTTGTTTGGGTGTGCGGTAGCGACGAGCACGGTGTGCCCATCACCATCAAAGCCCGCAAGGAGGGTGTAACCCCCCAGGATGTGGTTGATAAGTATAACGACATCATTAAAAAATCGTTTGAGGGACTCGGTATTTCGTTCGACATCTACTCGCGTACGACTTCGCCCACCCACTATAAGACCGCTTCGGAGTTCTTTACTACACTCCACGAGAAGGGTGTCTTCTCTGAGGCAACCTCGCAGCAGTACTACGACGAGGAGGCCAAGACCTTCCTGGCCGACCGCTATATTACCGGTACCTGCCCCCACTGCCAGAGTGAGGGTGCCTATGGCGACCAGTGCGAGAAGTGTGGCTCCACACTCAACCCCACCGACCTTATCAACCCCAAGAGTATGATCTCGGGCTCGGCTCCCGTGATGAAGGAGACCACCCACTGGTATCTGCCCTTGGATAAGTATGAGGACAAACTGCGCGAGTGGATTTTGGAGGGACACAAGGAGTGGAAGACCAACGTTTATGGTCAGTGCAAATCGTGGCTCGATATGGGCCTCCAGCCCAGGGCTGTGAGCCGTGACTTGAATTGGGGTATCCCTGTACCCGTTGAGGGTGCCGAGGGCAAAGTGCTCTACGTTTGGTTCGACGCCCCCATTGGCTACATCTCCGCAACCAAAGACCTTACCCCCGATTGGGAGAAGTATTGGAAGAGCGAGGAGACCAAGATGGTGCACTTCATCGGTAAAGACAACATCGTGTTCCACTGCATCGTGTTCCCCACAATGCTGATGGCCCACGGTGACTATATCCTCCCCGAGAATGTGCCCGCCAACGAGTTCCTTAACCTCGAGGGCGACAAAATCTCCACCTCGAAGAACTGGGCTGTATGGCTCAATGAGTACTTGGAGGATAT
>JAFYRC010000044.1 GCA_017547065.1 Tidjanibacter sp. | reverse complement strand
TTCGCTGGAAAATGAGGGTAAAAATCCAACGCCTGCGAGTTTGGCCGAAGTCGTGGATGTTGTTAATAAGTGGGGTATCGGGCAGATGATGTATCAGTCGGAATACCCACAAGAGGTGGTTGAACCTATTGTTGATATACTTGGTGTTAATATGGTGCAAATTAACCCGTTAAATACTGATATATTGTCGGAGTTGGATCGAGTTATTAACATTATTTCGGAGTAAAATGATGGGCGAAGAGATTGTTAAAATATCGGATTTGTCGGCAAGTTACGACGGCGAGGTTGCGCTGGAGGGTGTTAATATCTCGTTCTATGCTGATGACTTTGTTGGTATTATAGGCCCGAATGGTGGCGGCAAAAGTACCCTAATTAAGGCAATTTTGGGACTTGTGCCCTATGCTGGCACTGTTAATATCTCCCAAGATGTTGTTGCGGGGGGTGTTGGTTATATGCCCCAACAGAATCTTTTTGACAAGGAGTTTCCTCTTTCGGTAGAGGAATTGGTGTTGAGCGGGCTGCAAAGGCGTAAAGGGCTATTTGGCAGATACTCAAAGAGTGATAAGTTGCGAGTTAAAGCTATACTTGAGGAATTGAGTGTTGATAACTTGGCGAAAAAGTGTGTTGGTGAACTCTCGGGCGGACAGTTGCAGAGGGCTTTGCTTGGACGTGCCATTATCTCGGAGCCCAAGTTGTTGATACTCGACGAACCAGCCAACTTTGTTGATAACCGCTTCGAAAATGAACTCTACACCCTGCTGACCGAGCTCAACAAGCGTATGGCTATCATTATGGTGTCGCACGACGTGGGTACGATTACCACGGTGGTGAAGAATGTGGTGTGCGTAAATCGCACAGTTCACCGCCACCCTACTGCCGAACTCACGCCCGAGCTGCTGGCCAACTACCACTGCCCTATTCAGGTGCTCTCCCACGGCCCTGTGCCCCACACAGTGCTGGCCCACCACCACGACGATTGCCACTGCGGACATGATCACTGCTAACCAGGGCTAATGGAGCGTGTGATTAAAAAAAAATAAATGGGGTATCCGATTGGATACCCCATTCTATTTGTTTGGAGAATGATTTAGAGCGATTACTCAAACTTGCAAATCTCGCTCAATTTGCCCCAGATCTCCTCGGTGCGCTCAACCAACTGCTGGCGAACGTAGGAGTAGTGTTTGCGAACAAGCGAAGGATTGTGTTTCTCCGCAGGGTTGTTCACCAACTCGAAGAGGTTGTTGCGCATGTCCACAACCTGCTGCATCAGAGTAACAATCTCCTCCTGCTGCTCGGGGTGGAAGCCCAGCGAAAGGTAGCAATCGTAAACCACCTCGTTTACAACGTAGTCAATCTGTTTTTTAATCTGTCTTAAACTTGCCATAATCGTTTATGAATTAGGTTTGTGATATTTTTCTGTGCCGTAAAGTTAGCAATAAATTTGATATGCGCGACATTGTTGGCTAAAAATTATCACTCTCACTCCCCTATTTTGTGCGTTTTTTACCGTGGTCGTTAATCATCTTGATGACAAAGATGATGGTGCTCATCGTAGCAGTGAGGCCGTTGGTGATGGCCAGGGGCGCATTACCCGTGGTGATGCCCTGCACGAAGAAGCAGGCCGCACCGAGGGCCATCAGTATGAACGAGCCCAGGGCGATGTCGTCGGTCTTGCGGGTGCGAATGGTCTGAATAGTCTGTGGAACATATCCCAGCACCATAAGTATGGCTGCGCTGTATCCGACAATAGTAGCAAAGTCCATAGTCTGAATTGTTTTTTGTTGCGTGGTTAAACAAATTTCATACTCGCATGCAAACATTGCACAGAGTTTGTATCGAATGTGTTTGTACAACAACAATGCAAAAACTATGAGTGAGAATAAATTTATGCGTATGGCCATTGAGCTCTCCAAGGAGAGCGTAGCCAGGGGTGGCGGACCATTTGGGGCGGTTATCGTGCGAAATGGCGAGGTGGTGGCTAGTGGTTCGAATAGTGTAACTCTTCTTAATGACCCTACGGCCCATGCCGAGGTGAGTGCCATTCGTGCTGCTTGTCAGGTAGTTGGTAGTTTCGACCTAAAGGGTTGCGAGATATACTCGTCGTGTGAGCCTTGCCCGATGTGCCTCAGCGCAATCTACTGGGCAGGCATTGAGCGCATATACTATGCCAACACTCGTGATGACGCCGCCGCCATTGGTTTCGATGACGACTTCATCTACGATCAGATACCTCTCGCTCCCGCTGAGCGTACAATACCTTCCCTACCCCTGATGCGTACCGAGGGCCTCGAAGCTTTCCACCTTTGGGTGCATAAAACCGATAAGGTGGAGTATTAAAAAAACGAACGGGTTGCCTTTGCGGGCAACCCGTTTTGTTTTAGTAGATAGAAAACTAGAAATAGTACTTATTCGTTAGACGTTAGACTTTTGACGTTGGACAAAAAATAAGGGACTCAATTTAATTGAGCCCCTTATTTTTTAGCTACCAAAGTTGTCGTACATGATGTTCTCCGCAGGAACGCCCAGGTTGTCGAGCATATTCACCACGGCCGAAATCATCATAGGAGGACCGCAGAGGTAGTACTCAATATCCTCGGGTGCGGGGTGATTTTTCAGGTAGTTGTTGTAGATGACATTGTGGATGAAGCCAATGTAGTTGGGATCCCAGTTGTCATCGGGGCGAGGATCGCTAAGACCAATCGCAAACTTGAAGTTGGGGAACTCCTTGGCGAACTCCTCGAACTGCTCCTGATAGAAAATCTCCTGCTTCGAGCGGGCACCATACCAGAACGAGATAGGCAGGTCGCTCTTCACGGTCTTGAAGAGGTGGAAGATGTGCGAACGCATAGGCGCCATACCTGCACCACCACCGATAAACATCTTCTCGTTGGGGGTATCCTTGATGAAGAACTCACCGTAGGGGCCCGAGATGGTCACCTTATCACCGGGTTTACGCGAGAAAATGTAGGACGAGCAGATACCGGTAGGTACGTTCATAAAGCCACCGGTAGCCCTATCGAAGGGAGGAGTAGCGATACGTACGTTGAGCATAATGATGTCGTCCTCGGCGGGCTGGTTAGCCATCGAGTAGGCACGGAATGTAGGCTCGGGGTTGTTTGCCACGAGGTCCCACATCTTGAATTTGGTCCAGTCGGCACGGAATTTCTCGTCGATGTCCATATCCGAGTATTTGATACCCTCATACTGGGGAATATCGATCTGGATGTAACCACCGCTCTTGAAGTTGAGTTTTTCGCCCTCGGGGAGTTTCACTACGAACTCCTTCATGAAGGTCGATACGCTGCGGCACGAAACCACCTCGCACTCCATCTTCTTAACGCCAAGAACACTCTCGGGGATGCGGATCTCCATGTCGTTCTTAACTTTAACCTGGCAACCAAGGCGCCAGTGCTCTTTCTGCTGTTTACGGGTGAAGAAACCAACCTCAGTGGGGAGAATTTCGCCACCGCCGTCCAACACCTGAACTTTACACATACCGCAGCTACCCTGTCCACCACAAGCCGAGGGAAGGAAAATCTTCTCCTGTGCCAAGGTGTTCAGCAGAGAGTTGCCGCTTGCAACTTTGAGGCTCTTCTGACCCTCGTTGATATTAATCGTAACCTCGCCCGACGAAGTGAGCTTTGCCTTTGCTACGAGCAACAGAGCCACGAGCAGCAGCAAGGCCACCAGGAAGACTACGACTGCAATAATAATAGTAGTTTTCATTTCTCTTTCTTTACCTTAAAATTCTACATCTGGAAACCGGAGAAAATCATAAATGCCATACCGAGAAGGCCTGTGATGATGAAGGCAATACCGGGGCCACGAAGTCCTGCGGGAATGTTGGAGTAGCTGAGCCTCTCGCGGATGGCAGCCATCACGAGGATTGCAATCCACCAGCCGAAGCCCGAACCGAAGCCGAACACGGCAGCCTCACCAACCGAAGGGAATGCCCTCTGCTGCATAAACAGAGCGCCACCCATGATTGCACAGTTTACAGCAATCAGGGGCAAGAAGATACCCAGCTGGTTGTAGAGCGAAGGCGAGAATTTCTCGATCACCATCTCCAACAATTGTACAAATGCAGCAATCACTGCAATAAAGAGAATAAAGCTCAAAAAGCTCAGGTCAACATTGGCGAACTCGGGGTTAATCCACGCAAGAGCGCCCTCTTTGAGCACGTAGTTTTCGAGCAGATAGTTCAGGGGCACAGTCATAAGCATTACGAATGTAACGGCCAAACCCAAACCATTTGCGGTCTTCACGCTCTTCGATACGGCAATGTAGGAACACATACCGAAGAAGAACGAGAACACCATATTGTCTATAAAAGTAGACTGGATAAATAGTTTCAAAAGATCCATATTCTATGCCCTCCTCTATTTTTCTTGTAAATCTTTGTTAGCGTTGCGGTGTACCCAGATGATGATATCCACGATAATCAGTGCCGAGGGAGGGAACAACATCAAACCATTGTTCACATAACCTGCCTCATAAAGGCACTCGGGCACAACCTGGTAGCCAAACAAGGTACCGCTACCGAAGAGCTCCCTAACGAAGCCGATGATTACCAACACAGCACCATAGCCGAGGCCGTTACCGATACCATCCAAGAGCGAAGGCAGGGGTTTATTCGACAGAGCGAAAGCCTCCACACGACCCATGATGATACAGTTGGTAATAATCAGACCTACATACACGGAGAGCTGTTTGCTCACGTCATAAACGTAGGCTTTCAGTACGTCATTCACCACTGTTACAAGCGCAGCAATCACAACTAACTGCACGATGATACGGATGCGGTCGGGAATGGTGTTACGCAACAGCGAGAGGATAAGGTTGGAAAAAGCACACACAGCGACAACGGAAAGACCCATCACCAATGCGGGCTTGAGCTGGGTGGTAACTGCAAGTGCCGAGCAGATACCCAGAATCTGAACCAGAACGGGGTTGTTCTTAGCCAACGGATTAGTCAGCGATTGAAAAGTTTTGTTTTTCATTGTCTTACTCTGCATTTACGGTTTCAACAACTTCTTGATTTGCAGCAGTCAGAGCCTTGAAGAAGGCGTCGTAGCACTGCAAGCAATCCTTAATCATATTCTCCAAACCATCGGAGGTTTTGGTACCGCCGGTTACGGCGTCAACAGCGTGGTTGTCACCCTCGGGGGCGCCACCTTTCACGACGTCGATACCAACGAACTGGCCATCCTGGTAGATGGTCTTGCCGACGAACTGTGCCTGGTACTTGGGAGTTGCAATCTCTGCACCCAGACCGGGGGTCTCACCTGCGTGGTCGAAAATCGCACCTTTGATGGTGCTCAGGTCGCTCTCCAGAGCTACATAGCCCCAGATGTCGTTCCAAAGACCTTTACCAATGAGAGGCAATACAAATTCACCGGTAGCTTTGTTCTCAAAAACGATATACTCACCGGCTGCATAGCTGTCGGCCAGCTTATTGAGTCGTTTGATAACATCATCCTCAATGGTTACCTTCTCGCCGGCGGCATTTACCACATAGGCGTCAATAACACTATCGTACGAGCCCTTCTCCAAGCCGAGCGAAGCAACAATTGCGTTCTTCTTCTCATTGATCTCGTTAGCCTGCTGCTTGTCTTTGAGCGACAGCGAGGTGAAGGCCAGCAAGAGGGCTACGATAACAACCATTACGGTCGAATAGAAAACAATATAGGCGTTAGAGTTCTTACCGCCAAGGAATTCTTTTTTACTCATAATTTTCTCCTCCATCCATTAAGCGTTAACACTCTTTTTAGCCCTGCGGTTGCGGCGAGCCACATTTGCCTGAACAACGTAGTGGTCCACAACGGGTGCAAGTGCGTTCATAAAGATGATTGCGAGCATCATACCCTCAGGGTAACCGGTGTTGAACACACGTACCAACACCGCCAGCACACCAATCATGAAGCCCACGATGAGTTTACCGCAGTTGGTCTGTGCCGAAGTAACGGGGTCGGTAGCCATAAACACTGCACCGAAAGCAAAACCACCCAACAAGAGGTGCTGCCAAGCGGGCAATGCCATATAGAACTCGGTTGCGGTCTGGGGCTCTGCGGGAGCAAGGAGGTTGAAGATACCACCCATTACAAGGCCACCCACAAATACGCTCACCATGGTCCTCCAGCTTGCAACGCCGGTGAGGAGCAGGAGTGCGCCACCGAGCAAGATGCACAGAGTGGAGGTCTCACCTACCGAACCGGGAATGGTGCCGATGAATGCATCCAGCATCGATACGCTGGTGGTACCGGTATTTGCCAATTCGCCGAGAGGAGTAGCACCGGTGCGTGCATCTGCAAACCATACAGCCTCGCCCGAAATGCTCGAGGTGTAGGAGAAGAAGATGAACAAACGAGCGAGCAGTGCAGGGTTGAAGATGTTCAT
>JAFYRC010000043.1 GCA_017547065.1 Tidjanibacter sp. | reverse complement strand
TGCGTCCTCGCTCAGGTGCAACTCGGTGTTGTTCTCCAACACGATGGGGCCGGTGAACCACACACCCGCAGGTACCATAACCCTACCGCCACCTTTCGCTGCAAGGTGAGCAAATGCTTTGGCGAAGGCCTCGGTGTTGAGCGTTACGCCATCGCCCACGCCACCGAAGTCGCACACCGACACCTCGCGGTTGGGAATGTCGGGGCGCTCCACTTTGGGCATATCAAAGGGCAGCGACGAGTAGAGTTCGCGCTCGGCGGAGTTGCAGCAGCAACCAACAGCCAAGAAGCCACAGAGGGCAACAATCAGAGTTCGGAAAATAGTTTTCATAGTTTTGTATTTTAGTTAAGTTATTAATTTTCAATCGGATATTTGTTTTCTATTTCTCTGTGCCGAAGGAGTCGACATAGCGGAAGAAACTCTCCTCGCTCCACTGCTCAAACTCCTCCTTCAACCACACAAACGAGAAGGTGTAGGCAATCTCGCCTTTCTCGTTGGGGCTCATCAGGCAGAGATAATTGTCTTTGTCCTCCACACGCTCATAGTTGTCGGCAGCGCCGTCGGCAGGCCACACAACCAAGCCCACGCGCTCCTTCTTATATTTCACTGTGTCGTTCTGTGGGAAGTCCTCGGCCCACACCGAAAGGGCCTTGTCGGTGATGTGGCTCACCCTGTCGCCAAACTTTTTCTGCACGCCCGTGCAAAACACTTTGTCTTTCCACTCGCCACCGAAGTAGTGCCTTACGCCACACTCCCTGCTACCGCCCCAAAGGGTGTAGATGGATTGCAACGTGAGAGTGTCGCCACAGTAGCTCCAACCCTCCACACTCATCTCCACAACTGTGCGCACGGGGCCGTCGGAGAGCACGCGTGCCACCCTGCGGGTAAACTTGTCGATGTGAATTGCCTTCTTCTTTTTTGCGTCCCAGCCTTTGAGCGTACCCACGCCCACGGTGCCACTCACCCTCAACACGTCGTCGCCACTACCATTGGATAGGTGCTCGTCGGTGGGGTACCACATCGTCTGGGCAATCTCAAGCCCACGCTGACGCTTGCCATAGATATCCACGGTCTGTTTCTTGTCGAAGTAGAGTCGGTAGGCCACCTCGCTGTTTTCGAATGCGGGGCCGTGGTGGTGGAGTCGGTTGTACATTGTATCGGCACCCTCCTCCACGAAGTCTATCTTGCGCAGCGACTTGTCCTTGTTTTTGTAGTACATCTGTGCCCACACTTTGGCGGGATACTCCCTCTGTGGGCCCTTAGCACAGCGAATTTGGATGCGGTTCTTGCCCTGCATGGCGTCATACTCAAAGGCCACCACACGGCCAACCACGGGGAGGCTGTCCACCTGCGAGGCTACCTCCGTGCCATTCACCTTCACCACAGCCGAGGTATAGTGCTGGCCCACGGGCACCTCCACCTTCACTCCCTTGCGTGGAGCGTCGAAGTGCTCGGTGAGCGATAGCGAGCGTGGCTGGGCCGTCGCAATGCCCACGCCCAATGCGGTGAGTGCTATAAGGGTTGCAGTAATTCTCTTCATAGTATTATAATTTGGGGTTTAGTCCATCTTTGATGTCAGCGAGCGCACCAGGCGTATGTGGTAAAAGAATTCCTTACCGAGGATGCGCAACACGGTGTAGGCGGGAATTGCAATGAACATTCCGAGGATACCCGAGCAGGAGCCTGCCACGAGTGTTACGATGAAAATCTCCAACGGGTGGGCATTAACCTGACGCGAGTAGATGTTGGGTGCCACAAAGTAGTTGTCGATAAACTGCGCCACGGCAATGGTGGCGGCAATGATTGCCACAATCCACACAATGCTCAGCCCAGTGGAGGTTACAAACGTCAAGCCCGCCGAAGCACTCAGGAAGAAACCGAGCCATGGGCCAACGTATGGAATCACGTTGAACACACCCTCCACAATGCCCACAAAGAAGGCGTCCTGCGGGCGGAAACCGCAGCATATCAGTATCAGCGAGATGATCAACATCATCGTGGTGCTCTGCAACAGCAATCCCAGGAAGTAGCGCGAGAGCATCGAGGTGATCTTATCCACCGCACGGGTTACATTCTCTTCATATTTTGCAGGCGCAATGGCCAGGAGTATTTTCAGGAAGAGGCCCTCCTCGTTCATAAAGTGGAAGGAGATGAAGGAGATACTCACTGCAGCAATGGCGATGGAGCCGGCCACCGAGAATACCGACGAGAATATCGATGTCAGGGAGTCGATATTGAGGAATTTATCAATCTGCGAGTCGAACATTTCGGCCAGCGAACGAGCCGATATGTCAACCTTGAAGTATTTGTGCATGAAAAGGCCAATGCTGTCGAGGGGCTCTTTGAGCGAGGCGAGCATACTCTGGTAGTCGAGTTGCGCCAGGTCGCTGATTTTGCCCGAAATGAGGGGAACGAACAGCACGAAGAAGAGGGCGATGACGGCCCACATGGTTATGACACCCACAATCGCCGCCACCCATCGGGGCAACTTACCCTTGCCGATACGAAGGCTTGCAATTTTGTTCACAAGGGGCTGGCACATAATGGCCAACACGCCGGCAATGAAGATGTAGAGCACGATGTTGCCAAAGAACCAGAATATGGCCACGGTGGCAAGCAGTGCGGCTGCTCCGAGTAGGTATTTATGTGTGTTCTTCATAGGTTCTCTCTGTTTAGGTTTTTTCTTACGTTGGTTGGGGTTGGTAGTTGTGTGGTGAAGTTGGGGGGCTACTTGGGCAATTCGGCCAGTACCGTTTGTGAGCCCACAACCTTGTCGCCAATCTTCACCTTGATGTCGCTACCGAGCGGAACGAAAACATCAACCCTCGAACCGAACTTAATAAATCCCCCTTTGTGGTTTTGCTCTATCTGGTCGCCCACCTTGGCGTAGGATACGATGCGACGTGCCACCCAGCCTGCAATTTGACGGAACATCACCGTGTGACCACTCTTGGTACGCACGCCGATGGTTGTGTGCTCGTTCTCCATCGAGCTCTTGGGGTTGGACGCAAAGAGGAACTTACCGTTGTAGTGGTCCTTGTAGATTACCTCGCCACCAATGGGGTTCCAGTTGACGTGGACGTTGTAGAAGTTCATATAGACCGACAACTGTATGCACCTGCCGCCCATAACCTCCGGCTCGTCCACCTCCTCAATCACCACAACCTTGCCGTCGGCGGAAGAGTAGACCAAACTATCGTCCTGCAATAGAGGCCTTACGGGGTCGCGGAAAAACCTGATAACGAATATGATACGCCAAACAAGGAACGCCTCAACGAGTGTAATGACCCACCAGGGCCAATTATACACCAAAGCCGTGGCGGTTACCACGGCAATAATGATTGCAAAAATTAGTGTGTTCTGCTTTACGTTCTCTCGACCTTCGGGATGTATTCTCATAGCAGTCCAAAAATTAGCATATAAACATAAGCCACGGGGGCCGCCAACAGCAGGGCGTCAAACCTGTCGAGCACACCTCCGTGTCCGGGGATGAGGTTGCCGGAGTCCTTCACTCCATACTCCCTCTTTATCATCGACTCCACCAAGTCGCCGGCCACACCCGCAAGTGCCACCACGGCTCCGAGTCCGCCCCAGAGGTAGATATTTCCCTCCATCATATAGCCCACGGCCATGGCAAAGC
>JAFYRC010000042.1 GCA_017547065.1 Tidjanibacter sp. | reverse complement strand
CGTCTAACGTCTATTTTGCCTGATAGGTGACGGTTACATTGTCGGAGTAAGTTTCTTTTGTCAAATTCGTAAACTCAACGGTCTGCTGTGAGCCGGTAAAGTTGAAAGCGGCAATGCCAGAGATAGAAGTGATAACATAACCTTCTGCTGCCGAGAAAGTAACGGTATTACCTGCGTATGTTCTCAACTGATTATTCCATACACGAGCGGGGGTGTTGGTGTGAGTACCAAGGCTACCGGTAAAGGTGATGTCCTCAACAGTGATAACGGTGGTCTCGTTTGCATAACCATTTGCCCAATTGAAAACTGCGGTTTTGGTTACAACCTCATCACCACTTTCGCCACCTTCGGGAGTCTCAGGCTCTGCGGGAGTCTCGGGCTCTGCGGGGGTCTCGGGCTCTGCGGGAGTCTCGGGCTCTGCGGAACCTGCAAATGCCTGAACATCGGCAGCGTCACGGGGAGCGATCTGGAGGTTACCCTTGTAGGTGACAGCGATACCGCTGAGGTTACCGGTACCTGCGTTGAAGGTTACACCGTGGAAGTTGGTTGCGCGTTTGTTGATGTAAGCGGTGAACTCGGTGCCACCTGCGTTGAAGGTGTGCGAAGTGTGAGCGCTTGCGCTACCCCAAGTACCACCATTTGCGATGGTTGCGTTCTCGATGGTTACGGGCATACCGAGGTAGTTGATAAGCTCGGTTGCGGGGATAACGATATTGTTCACAGCGTTGCCGGTCGAAACAACCTCGATGTTAGCGTCGGTGATTTCGGAAATTTGAGCCACGCCATTGTACTCGCTCTTCTTGGCTGTGCCCGAGGTGAGAGTTACTTTCAACTCATCGCCAACTTTGTATTTGCCCTCCAATGAAGAGTTGTAGAGAGTGAAGCCGTTACCTGCGGTGGTTGCGCCTTTGGTCATAACGTAAACGGTACCATAGGAGCTATTCTGGCTTGCACCCGAAACAACAACGTTGAGAGTGTAGTTCTGGCTAACTACGCCATCAGCCAAAGTGTAGAGCTCGGGGATGGTGATGGTGGTTGCGCTGGGATCGGGAGTAGGCTCGGGCTCGGGCTCGGGAGTAACAGTGCCGCTACCCTCGCCCTCCAATACAACTGCGAGAGTCTTGATACGTACCTGACCGTTTACGGCATAAGCCTCAAACTTGGCGGTGCTACCGGTCCAAGCAATGGTTTTTGCGGTCTGGTCCGAAACAGCGGTGCTGCCGTCCGATACACTCAAATCGAAGGTGTAGTGAGTTACACTACCGTCGTAGTTGGCGGGGTCGGTACACAACATTACAACCTTGGTGATGGTCCTGCCATCGAGGGGCTCGATAACCAAAGCCGAGTTTTTGTAAACGCGGAAGTGGTCGTCTTTTGCAGTGATGATAGCAGTGGTTGAGTTGTATTTGTAGCAACCTACTTTGAGATTGTCAACAGTTGCGGAGAAACCTGCGCCCAAAGTGGCGTGGGTCTCAGCAGCCCAAGTCTGGTTGTTTACGCCAAGGTTCCAAACGATTGCACCATCGGGAATGGTTGCGTCAACGGTGCCGCCGGAGGTGCCACCATTGTCGCCACCGGTGTTGTCGCCGCCGGTG